>NZ_JBEXLC010000067.1:0-46935 GCF_040609795.1 Nocardia sp. NPDC004604 | reverse complement strand
GGCTTGCGAATCGGCGAATCCGTTGGGCGGCAATCGGTTCGGTTCTCGCGGTGAATGCGGCGGTGTCGGCGGTACTGTTCCTGCCGGTATTGCCCATTGCGAAGTTGAAGGATTCGCCGGTGCTCGCGATCAACTACGACGCGGGCGAAACCATCGGCTGGCCGCAGTTCGTGCGCCGAATCGCCGAGGTGCGCGCCACGGTCGGCTCCGATATCGCCATCCTCACCGCCAACTACGGCGAGGCGGGCGCGATCGAGCGCTTCGGCGGTGCATACGGACTGCCCACACCGCACAGCGGCCACAACTCCTACTGGTGGTGGGGCCCACCCAGTGATACGGCCACCGCGGTCATCGCCGTCGGCCTCGACCGTGACCAGCTAACACGGTATTTCGCCGAGGTCGAACCCGTCGGTCGCATCGACAACGGTCTCGGCATCGACAATGACGAGCAGGGCCAGCCGCTGTTCGTCTGCCGCGTACCACGAGCGCCCTGGTCCGAACTGTGGCCACAGGCGAAACTCCTGGGCTGACGGGTCACCTCGAATGATCGTGGTTGCCGAGAAATTGGTTTGCGAGAAATTGGTTTGGGAGCCATCCGCGTGCCCACCGGCTACGAAGATCGATCGACTCCTGTCGACAAGGTGCCGCCCGCAGCGCTCGGTCGCGCCCTCTGCCGAGACTGTCTTTCCACCGCACAAGTAAGGAGATGTCATGGTGATTCGCATGTTCGATCAGTTCGTCTCCGGGATCGTCAGTTTGATGGGCATGTTGTTCACTCCGTAAGCCGAGTCGCCCGGGGCGGGATGTCCGCCCCGGGCGATATGGCCGCACGGCTGTTAGGTTGTGCCGCATGGCAAGACGGCCGCGGCGGCGGCGACTAAGGGCAACGGTGCTGACAGCGGCCGTTGCGGCGGGCATCGTTACCGGAGGTTCGGCCGAGGCGCAGACGCCCGCCGGATCGTGTGCGGATGGCTGGGACGTATCGACGATCGTCAGCGGAGTCGGGAATCTGGAGAATCTCGATACCGATGGTGCTGGCGGTTTCTATGTCACCGGGATCCAGGACGGGTACCTCGCTCATATCGATGCCGCTGGCACGTTCGAGAAGCTGGTCACCGGGCTGGATAACCCGGCCGGAGTGCGCGTCGTCGGGCGGTCCGTCTACTTCCTCACCGGCGATGGTCTGGCGGAGGCGCCGGGCACCTTGCGCCGCTATGACATCGACACCGGTGCGGTGACGATTCTGCTCACGGAGCTGTCCGGTCCGAACGGACTTCTGGAACTACCCGACGGTGACCTGTTGTTCGCCACAATCGGGATCTCCGGCCCGGCGACCGGTATCTCGCGGTACCGGCCGTCGACAGGTGAGTACACAAAGGGCTGGTCCAACTTGCCGTGGACGAACGGACTCGCACTCGCCCCCGACGGTAAGTCGATCTACACCGACAATATGACCCTGCGCGTCTTCCGCGTCCCGCTCGATAACCCGAACAACCCGACCGTCGTCACCGGTGCCCCCAATATGATCGCGCTGCCCGACGATATGGAAGCCACCCGCGCCGACCAACTCTTCGTCGCCGACCACATCCAGGGCGCCGTCTACCAGATCGACCCCGCCACCGGCACCGCATGCACGATCATCACCGGCCTGATCAAACCCGCCCCGCTCCGCAACCCCCCGGACGGCGCCACCTCCGTACGAATCGCCCGAGACGCCAACACCTGGTCCCTATACGTCACCAGCATGGACGGCACCCTGCGCCGCCTACGCCCACCCCCCGGAATCGACCTGACCCCCGCCGACCCAAGACGCTAAACCCCCCACCCCCCAACCGAAACCACCACCACCCATTCGGTGAGAATGCGCTGATGCGGGTGGTCACTCGACGTTTGCCTGCATGAGCGCATTCTTGATGGATCAGGGGTGGAGGTGGGAGAGGGCTTGGGGGTGGAGGAGGGTGTTGGTGGCTAGGGCGTTGCCGTTGTGGGGGCCGGGGGTGCCGGTCAGGGAGGTGAAGTGGCCGCCTGCTTCTCGGATGAGGATGTCGAGGGCGGCCAGGTCCCAGAGGGAGACTTCGGGTTCGGTGGCTATGTCTACTGCGCCCTCGGCTAGGAGGCAGTAGCTGAAGAAGTCGCCGTAGCCGCGGACGCGCCAGACGTTGTCGGTGAGATCGAGGAATTTTTCGCGGAGGCCGCGATCGTGCCAGCCGGAGAGGCTGGAGAAGGCGAGGCTGGCGGAGCCGAGGTCGCTGACGGCGGAGACCGAAATCGGTTTCGGCGCATCGGAATCGAAGCTGGCGAAGGCGCCGGAACCGGCCGCGGCCCACCAGCGCCGGGTCAGTGCGGGTGCGCTCACGACGCCGACCACCGGAACGCCGTCTTCGAGCAGTGAGATCAATGTGGCCCAGATCGGCACCCCGCGCACGAAGTTCTTGGTGCCATCGATCGGATCGATCACCCACTGGCGTCCGGTGAACTCGACATCGCCGCCGAACTCCTCACCGAGCACCGAATCCTCGGGCCGCTGCTGCGTGAGCACCTCCCGAATCGCCTGCTCCACCGCCAGATCCGCATCCGAAACCGGCGTCAGATCCGGCTTCGAATCCACCTTCAGATCCAGCGCACCGAACCGTGCCCGGGTAATCCCATCGGCCACATCGGCCAAGCGCAGGGCAAGTTCGAGATCGGAGGAGTAATCAGCCACCCCCGAACCCTATCCCCAGCCCGCCACCCCTCCGGACAGGACGTCACCCTGGCACGCACGCTCGTCCGTCGGCAGCTCGGCAACGCCGCGGTTGTCGGTCAGACCCGCGCGAGTGCCCAGGCCCACACCGCCAAACTTGCCGCATAGATCGACACACACCTGACCACCGTCGCACGCCCAGCAGCGACATAAGCGAACACCGCGGCAAGCCTCTGCTCCATCGTGACTACCTTCTGGCCCATCGACAAACACTCAGCGACCGACCCGTCAGTGGCCGGGATGTCCTGTCACTGCCATGTCAGGGCTGTCACCGGAGATAGGCCGTACTGCGTGCGAGGTAGTCACGAGCAATGCGTCATCTCCGTCCGGCCCGGCTGGCCGACATCCCTGCCGACCGGCCGCCATTCCATGGGGCGGCCGGTGTCCAGCCTGTGCACGAGCGGTGCGTGGGTGTGGCAGGGGCGCTCGGGCGGTTGTTACGCGGCGGCGGAGCGGGCGGTGGTGAGGGCGGTTGCCCACCAGTGCAATTGGTCGAGCATGGCCGTTGCGGCCGCGGCGGGTTCCGCTGGTTCGAGGAGCTTGCCCTCGGCGTCGAAGAGCAGGTAGTAGCGGGGGAAGGTGACGTAGTTGCGGATGGTGTGGGCATTGAGTTCGTTGAAGACCTGGCGCAGGTGTTCGATGGCGAGCAGGCCGCCGCTCGCGCCGCTGTAGCCGACGAAACCGATTGCCTTGCGGTCCCATTGGGTGAAGTGCCAGTCGATGGCCGCTTTCAGCGAGGCCGGGTAGCTGCGGTTGTAGTCGGGGGTCAGGATGACGAATGCGTCGGCTTCGCCGAGTCGCCTGGTGAGGTCGGTCATTCCGGCCGGGCGCTCCGGATCGGGCTCCATCATGGGGGAGACCGCGGGCAGTGCCAGTGGCAGTTCGGCCTCGGCGAGGTCGATGAGGTCGACCTCGAATGCGCCGTGGCGGGCGGCCTGCTCGACGAACCAGGAGGCGACGGCCGGTGCGAAGCGTCCCTCGCGGACACTGCCGATGATCACCGCGAGCTTCAACATGGACATGGTGTTCTCCTTCGATCACGAGGTTGTTCGAGTCCAAATCTGCTGCCCGGCGTCGCGACCAGGAAGACCGCGCGAAGAGTGGTAGTGGCAGGGACACCCTCCGCGCCGACCGCGCTTGTACCGTCGAGTCGTGAGTAATAACGAGTTGGGCTTGTTCCTGCGCACCCGCCGTGAAGCGGTGACGCCGGCCCAGGTCGGGCTACCCACCGGACCGCGCCGCCGCACCCCCGGCCTGCGCCGCGCCGAACTGGCCACCCTGGCCGGAGTGAGTGTCGAATACATCACGCGACTCGAACAGGGCCGCGACCGCCGACCGTCTCCTTCGGTGGTGTCCGCACTCGCCGACGCACTCGGCTTGGCGCCGAGTGAACGCGTCCACCTGCACCGGCTCATCAAGGGGGCCGACCCCGGATTCAGCTGCATGGGTGGCGCGCAGCCGCCGCGCGAGGTGCGCGCCACGGTTCGCGCCATTCTCGATCGCCTCGAGCCCGCGCCCGCACTGGTCGTCAACCGGCTGCGGGAAGTGCTCGCCTGGACCGAGGGCTATGCGCGCCTGATGGCACCGATCGGACTGCTCGACCATGCGCACCGCGCCAATCTCGCGCTATTCGTCTTCACCGACCCGCGCGCCCGCGCCGCCTATCCCGACTGGGACCACATCGCCGATGAGCTGGTCGCCGCGCTGAAACAGGGCCCGCTCCGCGCCGATCCGCATGTCGCGGCCCTGGCCGACGAACTCACCGTCGCCGCCGGTACCGAGTTCACCCGCCGCGTCGAATCCGTCCCCAGCCTCGCCGCCGCCACCGGCACCACTCGCCTGAGCCACCCCGAGGCGGGCGCGCTGCGCCTCACCTACGAAACCCTCGAACTCTCCGCCGACGACGATCAGCAACTGATCGTCTACCTCCCCGCCGACGATGCCACCGCCACCGCGCTGGATGCCCTCGCCGGTCGCCGCCCGGGTCGGCTGCGTGCCGTTTCCGGCTGACGACGGCTCCGTCACCCCGACGTCGATGGCTCTGAGCACGCACTTTTCCGCCGAAACGGGCCGTCTCCGCCGTGTTCACGCGAAAAGCGCATGCGTCGGCCGTCGGCCGAGGCAGGTGTCGGGAGCACCACCGGCGCCGCCAGGTGCCCGTGTGTTTCACCGTCTCAACCGCGCCCAGTAGGCTTGAGCATCGTGCATCCTGACGTTTCCGCTGATATCGCCGAACTCGACGCAACTCTTAAGACCGTCGAGTCGGTCCTCGATGTCGAGGAGCTGCGTCGACGGATCGATGAGCTCGAGCACCAGGCCGTCGATCCCGATCTGTGGAACAACCAGGAGCACGCGCAGCGGGTCACCAGTGAGCTGTCGCATGCCCAGAGCGAGTTGCGCCGGGTCGAGGAACTGCGGCAGCGGCTCGACGATCTGTCGGTGCTCTATGAATTGGCCGAGGAAGAGGAGGGCGAGGCCAGGGTGGCCGCGCTCGCCGACGCCGATGCCGAACGGGCCACACTGCACGGCGATGTGGAGGCAATGGAGGTCCGTACCCTGCTCTCCGGCGAATACGACAAGCGCGAGGCGCTGGTCAACATTCGCTCCGGCGCGGGTGGTGTAGACGCTGCCGACTGGGCCGAGATGCTGATGCGCATGTACATCCGCTGGGCCGACCGGCACAAGTACGCCGTCGAGGTCTACGACACCTCCTATGCCGAAGAGGCGGGTATCAAGAGCGCCACCTTCGCGGTGAAGTCGCCCTACGCCTACGGCACCCTCTCGGTGGAGATGGGCACGCACCGGCTGGTCCGGATCAGCCCATTCGACAACCAGGGCCGCCGCCAGACCTCCTTCGCCGAGGTCGAGGTGCTGCCGGTGGTCGAGACCACCGACCACATCGAGATTCCGGAGGGCGAGGTACGCGTCGACGTGTACCGCTCATCGGGTCCGGGCGGTCAGAGCGTCAACACCACCGACTCGGCCGTGCGGCTCACGCATATCCCCACTGGCATCGTGGTCACCTGTCAGAACGAGAAATCCCAGCTGCAGAACAAGATTTCGGCCATGCGCGTGCTGCAGGCCAAACTGCTGGAGCGCAAGCGACTGGAGGAGCGCGCCGAAATGGACGCGCTCAAGACCAACGAGGGTGCGTCCTGGGGCAACCAGATGCGCTCCTATGTGCTGCACCCGTACCAGATGGTCAAGGATCTGCGCACCAACTATGAAGTCAACAATCCGAGTGCCGTGCTCGACGGTGATATCGATGGTTTCATCGAATCCGGAATTCGTTGGCGAATGCGAGAGCAGGCGAGCTAGTTGGACGTACCCCAGGCTTTCTCCACGTCCACCGACTTCACCACCTGGCTGCGGTCCTCCGGTCTAGAGATCGTCCTGTACATCCTTGGGGCGATGCTGTTCAGCCGGTTCGCCACCTTTATCAGAGACCGGATCACCCGCAGGATCGACGCGAGCTTCCGCAGCAGCGATGCCCTGGTGCGCTCCGAGGCGGCCAAGCACCGGCATGCGCTGGCCCAGGTCGTCACCTGGGTGATATTGACGATCGTCTACGTCCTGGTCGGCATCGAGGTGCTGCGCCGGTTCGGCTTCGGTGTCACTGGCCTGGTTGCGCCAGCGGCCGTGCTCGGCGCCGCGCTCGGTTTCGGCGCGCAGCGCATTGTGCAGGACATTCTGGCCGGATTCTTCCTGATCACCGAGCGGCAGTACGGATTCGGTGATGTGGTTCGCATCGCCGTAACTGGATCCGCGGAGCAGGCCGAGGGTACGGTCGAGGACGTCACGTTGCGGATCACCACACTGCGCAATGCCGATGGTGAGGTGATAACCGTGCCCAACGGCCAGATCGTGAAAGTCACGAATCTGTCGAAGGATTGGGCGCGCGCTGCCATCGATGTACCGGTCGCGGCCAGCGCCGATATCACCCGGGTCAACGAGATCCTGCACGAGGTCGGTACAAGGGCGTACGAGGACCGAAAGTTGAAGCCGCTGCTGCTCGACGAGCCCACCGTAATGGGCGTCGAGGATCTGACAGTGGACCAGATGAACATCCGAATGGTTGCTAGAACGTTGCCAGGCAAACAATTCGAAGTCGGTCGCGAGTTGCGGGTGCGAGTCGCCGCGGCGCTGCGCCGGGAGGGAATCAGTGAGACCACGTAGATCCACGGCGATCCTGCTGGCAACTTGGATCGCCACGTTCGTGTTGTACCTGTTCGTCAAGCCCGATCAACCGATCGTGCAATCGCCCGAAAAACTCAACATCGTTCCCGCGGTGGTGAATACGGCTATCCCCGGGCATTGACCATGATGTAGCTGGTGGCTGCGCGGCGGTTGCTGGTTACACTGGCTAGCCGTGATCGCTATGCGGAACGTGACCAAGTCGTATCAGACCTCGACGCGACCCGCGCTGGACAACATCACCGTCGATGTGGGTAAAGGCGAGTTCGTCTTCATCATCGGCCCGTCCGGTTCGGGCAAGTCGACCTTCATGCGACTGCTGCTCAAGGAGGAGGCCCCGACCGCGGGCGAGATTCGGGTCGCCGATTTCCGGGTCGACCGGCTACCCGGGCGGAAGGTGCCGAAGTTGCGTCAGCGCATGGGTTGCGTCTTCCAGGACTTCCGGCTGCTACAGCAGAAGACCGTCGCGCAGAATGTCGCATTCGCGCTGGAGGTGATCGGCAAACGGCGCCAGTTCATCGACCGGACTGTGCCCGAGGTGCTCGATATGGTCGGGCTCGGCGGCAAGGCCGACCGGCTGCCGCATGAACTGTCCGGTGGTGAGCAGCAGCGCGTGGCGATCGCCAGGGCCTTTGTGAACCGGCCGCTGGTCCTGCTCGCCGACGAGCCGACCGGCAACCTCGATCCGGACACCAGTGGCGACATCATGCTGCTGCTGGAGCGGATCAACCGGATCGGCACCACCGTGGTGATGGCGACCCACGACAATCACATCGTCGACGCGATGCGCAAGCGGGTGGTGGAGTTGGACCGGGGCCGGCTGATTCGCGATGAAGCGATCGGCGTGTACGGGGTGGGTCGGTAATGCGCGCTGGATTCCTGTTCAACGAGGTCATCACCGGCCTGCGTCGCAATGTCACCATGACCATCGCGATGATCCTGACCACCGCGGTATCGCTGACCATGCTCGGCGGCGGTCTGCTCGCCCTGCGGATCGCGGATAAGACCCAGAGCTACTTCATGGACCGGGTCGAGATCCGGCTCTATCTCTCCGACCTGGTCTCGGCGACCGATACGGACTGCTCCCGGGAACTGTGTCAGCTGCTGATGCAGGATCTGAAGAAGACCGATGGGGTGGTCTCGGTCCAGTTCGTCAACAGCGATGAGGCGATGAAGGAAGCCACCGAGGTGACCTTCAAGGATCAGCCCGAAATGCTGGACATGATCAAGGACACCCGGCTGCCCGCGTCATTGCGCGTGAAGATGACCGATGCCGACCAGTATCCGCGGATCTACCAGACCTTCCGCGATAAGCCCGGCATCCAGAGCGTGCTCAACGATAAGGACACCGTGGACCGGCTGGTCGGGGTGTTCGACGGGCTGCGGAACGCCGCATTCGCCTTGGCGGGCCTGCAGGCATTGGCCGCGCTGCTGCTGATCGCGAATATGGTGCAGATCGCAGCGTTCAGCAGGCGAGAAGAGGTCGGCATCATGCGGATGGTCGGCGCGACGCGCTGGTATACCCAGTTGCCGTTCCTGTTGGAGGCGGTGGTCGCGGCGCTGGCGGGGTCGTTACTGGCGGTCGTCGGCCTGTTCCTCGCGCAGCCGTTGGTGGTGAATCGGGGGCTGGGCGCGCTGTTCAATAGCAACGTCTTCCCGCACATCACCAGTGAGGACATCGCCCTGGTCGCGCTGACCGTCGCGCCACTCGGCATCGTATTCGCCGCGATAACGGCCTATGGCACCCTGCGGTACTACGTCCGCGACTAGGACGAATTCGGTTATCCACAGGTGGAGAACTCGGCGCGGCACCTGTGATCCGCGCCGATGTAGGGGTTCAGTTGTCCGACCGCGCTCGTAGGATGGGCCGGGTGGAATCCCCCGATGCTTTCGCGGCTGTTCTGACCGCCGGCGACCCGGTCGCCGAATCCGGTGCGGCACAAGAAGTTCTACGTCGGGTATTCGGCTACGACAGCTTCCGTGGCGATCAGCGGGAGATCGTCGAGCATGTGGTCGGCGGCGGGGACGCATTGGTGCTGATGCCGACCGGTGGCGGTAAGTCGCTGTGTTATCAGGTGCCCGCGCTGGTGCGTCCCGGTGTCGGTGTAGTGGTATCGCCGCTGATCGCATTGATGCAGGATCAGGTGGATGCGCTCAGTGCGCTCGGCGTGCGTGCCGGATTCCTGAACTCCACCCAGTTCCCGGATGAGCGCCGGATGGTGGAGGCCCAATTCGTCGCGGGGGAGTTGGACCTGCTCTACCTCGCCCCGGAGCGGCTGCGCCTGGAGTCGACCGCCGCCCTGCTGGATCGCGGCAAGGTGGCGCTGTTCGCCATCGACGAGGCGCACTGCGTCTCGCAGTGGGGTCACGACTTCCGCCCCGACTATCTGGCCCTGTCGATGCTGCACGAGCGCTGGCCGGAAGTGCCGCGCATCGCGCTCACCGCGACCGCGACGGCCAAGACCAGCGACGAGATCGTCGAGCGGCTCGACCTCGGCTCCGCCCGGCGCTTCGTCGCCAGCTTCGACCGACCGAACATCCAATACCGGATCGAACCCAAGAACCGGCCGGATCAGCAGTTGCTGGAGTTCATCAAGGCCGAACATGCCGGGGACGCGGGCATCGTCTACTGCCTGTCGCGCAATTCGGTGGAGAAGACCGCGGCCTTCCTCACCGAGAACGGCGTCGCCGCGGTTCCGTATCACGCGGGCCTGGATTCGCGCACCCGCGCCGCCAACCAGGCGCGGTTCCTGCGCGAAGACGGCCTCATCGTGGTCGCCACCATCGCGTTCGGCATGGGCATCGACAAGCCGGATGTGCGCTTCGTCGCCCATCTCGATCTGCCGAAGTCGGTGGAGGGCTACTACCAGGAGACCGGGCGCGCGGGGCGCGACGGACTGCCGTCGACCGCCTGGATGGTCTACGGGCTCGCCGACGTGGTACAGCAGCGCAAGATGATCGACTCCTCCGATGGCGACGCCGCGCATCGCAGACAGCTCCAGTTGCATCTGGACGCGATGCTCGCACTGTGTGAAACGGTGTCCTGCAGGCGGACCCAGCTGCTGGCGTACTTCGGGCAGCCGGGACAGGCCTGCGGTAACTGCGATAACTGCCTGACTCCGCCGCAGTCCTGGGACGGTACGGTGCCCGCGCAGAAGGTGCTGTCCACGGTGCTGCGTCTGAAACGTGAACGCGGACAGAGCTTCGGTGCAGGGCATATCGTCGATATTCTGCTCGGCAAATCGAATCCCAAAGTGTTGCAATATGATCACCATGAGCTGAAGGTCTTCGGGATCGGCACCGATCTGCGTGATGTCGAATGGCGCGGTGTCGTAAGGCAATTGCTCGCACAGGGTCTGCTGACCGTACACGGCGACTACGGGGTGCTCACCCTCACCGAGGCGAGCAATGAGGTGCTGTTCGACGGTAGGGAAGTGTTGCTGCGGCGCGAGCCCGAGCGCGCGCCGCAACCGGCCAGGGCGGTCAAGACGGCGAAGGGCAAGTCACCGGCCGTCGATCTGGCGGCCGCGGACGTGCCGGTCTTCGAGAAATTGCGCGCGTGGCGGGCCGCGACGGCCAAGGAACAGGGTGTGCCCGCCTACGTCGTCTTCCATGACGCGACGTTGCGGGAGATCGTCGCCCGCAGGCCCGCGAACCTATCCGAACTCGGCACGGTCGGCGGCGTCGGTGAGAACAAGCTGGCGAAATACGGTGAAGGTGTGCTGGCTGTCCTGGCCGGAGAGGCCGGGGCATGAACGACAATCTGATCGGGCGACGTGGATTTCTGGCGGGCGCGGCCGCCGCTGCGGCGGGTGCACCGCTGGTCGGTCTATCGCCCGCCGATGCGGTTCCGGTCGCCCCGGGCGTCACCAAATTCGACTTTCCAACCGACCGTAGCGTGCGCCTGCTGATCACCGGCGACGCGGGCACCGGCACTCGCACCCAATGGGCCGTGGCCGATGCTATGCGGGATTACCATCGCCGCCAACCGTTTTCACTCGCCCTCGGGCTCGGTGACAATATCTACGAGAGCGGCCCGAACAGCGCGGTCGACGTCCAGTTCGCCGAGAAATTCGAAAACCCCAATGCGGGACTGGATTTCCCGTGGCTGATGGTGCTCGGCAATCACGACAACAGTTCGGTCCTCGGCGGCGACGGTGGCTGGCTTTTGCGCGGCAACAATGAGGTCGAGTACCACGCGAATTCGCCGCGCTGGTGGATGCCGAGCCGGTACTACTCGGTTCGGGTGCCCGAGCAGCAGCCGGTGGTCGAGTTCTTCGTCCTCGATGTGAATCCGCTCGCCTCGTACGTGCCGCCGATTTTCGCACCGTACTGGGAGGTCGACGGTCAGTTCATGAACGAGCAGCGCGCCTGGCTCGATCGCGCCATCGCCGAATCACCCGCCAAGTGGAAGATCGCCTGCACTCACCACCCCTATCTCAACAACGGTCCGCACGGTGACGCTGGCCGCTACGAGGGGCTGTCCGTGGCACCCATCAATGGCATCCACGTGAAGCGGTTCTTCGACGACCATATCGTCGGCAACTGCCACTTCATCCTGTCCGGCCACGATCACTCGCTCCAGGTGCTCGAGCCGACCCCCGCATCGAAGGGCACCCGCCAGCTGGTCTCCGGCGCGGCCGCCAAAACCGTGGCCGCCGAACCGAAGCTGAATCCCGGCGGCTCGGGCAATGCCGCGCTCTTCGAGAACTATCACGAGCTCGGCTTCATGATCATGGACCTCACCGCGAGCAGCGCCGACCTGACCGTGGTCACCGTCGATCTCGCCAGCGGTGCCGCCACCGAGGCGTTCGCGCGCCGACTTGCCTGAATCGCAACGGAATTGCGCGGCATCGGACCGTTGCGGCGGCTACCGTGCACGCTATGGCATCCGGTGATCACCGCCCCGCCGACGACGGGCCCGACCTCGGCGGCTCCCCACCGAGCGACCCCGGCGATACGCCGCCCTATCGCCGCGGCACCCACGACCCCGCGGTGGATTCGGTCTGGCTGCGCCATCGCCCGCCGCCGCCACCGCGTCCACGCGGTCTGCCACGTGTGACCACGCTATTGCTGGTCGCGGCCTTCATTGCGGTGCTCGTGCTGTACCTCCTGGTCCGGCCAGGGGGCTAGCGGGAGCGGGCGCGGAATAATCCGGTTGCCGAGTCACTTAAAGTTGACCGTTATGAAGGAAACGGGGCGCAAGGTCATCGCGACCAACCGCCGGGCGCGGCACAACTACACGATCCTGGACACCTACGAGGCCGGGATCGCGCTGGTCGGTACCGAGGTCAAGAGTCTGCGCGAGGGTAAGGCCTCGCTGGTGGACGCCTTCGCGACCGTCGACAACGGCGAGGTGTGGCTGCGCGGCCTGCACATTCCAGAGTTCAGCCACGGCACCTGGACCAACCACTCACCGCGACGGGTGCGCAAGCTGCTGCTGCACAAGCGTGAAATCGAGCGGCTGGTCGGCAAATCGCGTGAGGGCAACCAGACGCTGGTGCCGCTATCGATGTACTTCTCCGACGGCAAGGTCAAGGTCGAGCTGGCGTTGGCCAAGGGTAAGCAGGACTACGACAAGCGGCAGGATATGGCCAAGCGCACCGCCGAGCGCGAGGTCACCCGCGAGCTGGGACGGCGCATCAAAGGCATGCGTTGACCGTGCTACTGGCGCTGGTGGCCGCGGTGGGCTACGGCGTGAGTGATTTCTTCGGTGGTGTGGCGTCACGGCGGGTGACCGCCCTGCGCGTCGTGATCGTTTCCTATCCGATGTCGACGCTGTTCGTCCTCGTGCTGCTACCGCTGATCGGTGGCACCCCCGACACCGCATCGATGCTGTGGGGACTGGCGGCCGGTATCGCGAGCGGCCTCGCGGTCTGGTGGTTCTATGCCGCGCTGGCCAGCGGCCCGATGGCCGTGGTGTCGCCGCTGACGGCGCTGTTGGTCGCGGGAATTCCGGTATTGGTCGGCCTGGTGATCGGCGAGCGCCCCAGCCCGCTCGCCATTGCGGGCATCGTGTTCGCACTCGGCGCGGTATACCTGGTCAGCCGAGAATCGCCCGATGATGTCACCGAAGAGATCACCGGCGGGCGTGAGCTGCGGTTCACCAGAAAAGTCGCGTTGCTCACCATCGGCTCGGGCGCGGCCTTCGGACTCGCCTTCGTCTTCCTACACGAAACACACGCGAGCGCCGGGGTCTGGCCGCTGCTGGCCCAACGTGGCGCGGCAAGTCCGATGGTCTGGCTGATCGCGTTATCGGCAGGGGAGTTCCAGCCGCTGCGCGGTGAACCACTGCGGTTGGCGGCCTATATCGCGGTGCTGGACACCATCGCGAATGCCGCGCTGCTGTACGCCTTCCATGGCTCGATGCTGTCGCTGGTCAGCGTGATCGGTTCGCTGTATCCGGCTGCGACCGTCCTGCTCGCGATGGTCCTGCTCGGTGAGCGGGTCGGCCGACAGCAGCAGGTCGGGATGATGCTGGCGCTCGGCTCGGTCGGGTTGATCGCGGCGGCCTGATCGCTTCGCCGGGGTCCTGAGCGCGGGATGCAGGAGCGACTGATGGGGCTGGATGGGCGGCAGTGACATCGCGGCGTGCTGCGCCCGACTCTGCTTCCGAGCAGGTCAGAGGCCTGAAATCGGTTATGGGAATAATGGAATGAACCCGGCATGGCCGAGTGTTAACATAACTAGCCCGACAAGGTGTCGGGACGTACGGGGCTGAACGGTTTCGACTGCGTACGTTGATTCAGGGGAAGCGTGTCGGTGCAGGCAAGAGACCACCGTAAGCGTCGTTGCAACCAATTAAGCGCCGATTCCAATCAGCGCGAGTACGCCCTCGCTGCCTAAGTAGCAGGCGTCTCTGTCAGTCCGGGTTCGTCCCTCGACCCGGGTACTGGCATCAGCTAGAGGGAATTACCGTCCGACTCGGTCGCGGAGCCGGACGGGACATCCAACAGTGACTGGGATCGTCATCCGAGCTTGTTCGCGAGACCCGGAGATCCAAGTAGAGACCTAGCGAACTGCACACGGAGAAGCCCTGAAGACACGGCGGAGGACCCGGGTTCGATTCCCGGCAGCTCCACTCGAAAGGCCCGGTCCATTCGGACCGGGCCTTTGTCGTTATGGGGGCGCGGATACTAATCCGGCTAGCTGGTGACTTCGATCAGAACACCTGACCATCGACATAGGGAACTCTTCGTGCAGCGCAGAGATCAGTCCTCGCGTCTGGTTCCATTGCGGACCATCCTCGATCAGTGTGGCCACAGGTTCCATCGTGGCCCCCAGTATTTGCTCGAGGATCGGTGCAGTGGCCGGCTCGTGGTTCGCCCAGCCGAAGAAGGTCTCTCATTCATGCGGGTCGGTGCTGCGTAGCACTCGGCGGATGAATTCCTCCTGGTAGAGCAGGGCTCGCTGCTGGAGATTGGTCAGTAGTGGGACGGCCTCGGTTTGTACCCCATACCACCACAAAGACTTTCATGATCTGGAATGCAGGCTTACGTGTGGTCGTTACATGCAAGCGGATCGGCGCCATCGGCCGCTAGTGCGTCGCCAAGTAGGTTGCCTCGGCAACCGGGTGTCGGGTTGATCCAGGACACGTGGCGGGTGATGCTGCCGGTGGAGGTGGTGCTGTTGGCCCGGAAGCCGGAAGTGTTTGTGCGGGTGGTGACCCCGGAGGAGGGCGCTGGTTGCAGAAGATCACCAAGACGAGCAGACAACCGATCCGGACGCGGCGAGTGATCGAGGTGATGGCCTCTGCCCAGCGGCAACCAGTTCCTGCGATCGCGAGGTTGACGCAGGTCAGCGAAGCGTATGTGCGGCAGGTGATCCACGATTTCAATGAACGGGGGTTCGAGGCTTTGGACCCAAAATGGAGCGGGGGCAGGCCGAAGAGGGTGAATCGGGCGACGCGTGAACGCATCGCTTGTATCGCCCGGTGCTGTCTGCGGGATCTGGGTTGGCCGTTCTGGGTGTGGAGTTTGTCGAAACTACGAGAAGTACTGGCCAGCAACGGGATCGCTGATATCAGTCGAGAAACTCTGCGTCAGATCCTGCGGGCCGAGGGGGTGTCGTGGCAGGCGGTAAAGACGTGGAAAGCGGGTAGCGACCCCGAGTTCACCGCGAAGATGAACTGGGTACTCGATCTCTACGACCATCCGCCTGCCGACGGGCGGGTGGTTTGCGTGGACGAGTTCGGGCCGCTCAACCTGCAACCCGCGCTGGTCGTGGCTGGTTCGGGCGACGGAACCCGAAGCGGTTGTGTGCGACCTACCGGCGCACACAGGGGGTGCGGCACCTGCTCGGTGCTCTGGATCTGGCGACCGGCAAGATCCGCTATCGGATTCGGGATCGTAAACGGTGGTGGGAATTCCTGTCGTTGTTGAAGTCACTGCGGGCGCGCTGGCCCGGTGAGAGGCTCTACGTCATCGCCGACAACTTCTCCTCGCACAAGCGAGCCGAGGTCACCTGGGCTGGAGCCAACGACGTGGAACTGGTGTTCCTGCTGACCTATTCATCGTGGCTGAACGGATCGAATCCGAATTCGCGGCTCTGCGTTACTTCGCGTTGAACGGCCCCCACCACCGCAGCCACGACGAAGAGGACACCGCGATCGGTGCCTACATCCGCTGGTACAACCAGCACGCCCAACCCAAACGCGAGTTCGCCGTCAATTCCAAGATCCGGCGACCCGATTACCTACCCAAGGTTGCTTGACGAGGCCTAGATTCTCGGGTCCTTGGGTGAGTCTCATGGTTCGGTTGGAGCCTCGAGTTCAGCTGCGGCGCTGGCCTCCACGCGGTCGGATCGGTACTCCCGCCTCTCGCAGCACCTTCGCCACCGTCCGTTTGGCCATATGATGCTCCACTTTCAGCTGAGCCGTCGACGCGCCAGCGGCATACTTGGCGACGATCTGAGCTGTCTCCTCCGGCGGCAGTCGCTTCTTCGGCCAGCCTGACCACCTCGGCTCACAGCGCCAAGAGCCGACAACGTCGCAGCCGTGGAGGCACCTTCGGAAGCTTAATTCCCAGCAATGGAAAGTGGCTGTGCGGGGTATCGGCACATAAGCTCTGCGAATATGACAATGGTAATGGATGCTTCGTGGCGGGACTGGCTGCAGGAAAATCTCGCCCGGGGCTGTTCTGTCGAATCGATAGTCGAATCAATGATCAACGGTGGTTTCGACAAAGATGTGGCCACGGCGGCGGTGCATGCTTTGTTGGCGGGACAGATTCCAGTTTACTCGCGCTATGAGTATGATATGTGTCCCGTTTCGACCGATCGAACTATTCACGCTCACGACCGCGCGATCTACTCGGTGATGCGGGTAGAGCGGCCGCAGCTGATCGTGTTCGGCAATGTACTCTCCGCCGAGGAGTGTGATCAAATAATCGAGCTGTCCGAAGGTAAATTGCAGCGGTCCACGATCGTCGACTCCGACACCGGGCGTCCGGAGATAATTAGGAATCGCACCAGCGAAGGCACGTATTTCCAGTTGTCCGAGACCCCATTGATCGACCGGATCGATCGGCGGATCTCCGCCCTGATGAATTGGCCATTGGAAAACGGCGAGGGACTGCAAATTCTTCGGTACCGGGTCGGAGGCGAGTACCGTTCCCATTTCGATTACTTTCCGCCGGACCAGCCGGGCCACGCCGCCCATATCGCTCGCGGCGGCCAAAGGATCGCGACTCTCGTGGTCTACCTCAACGACGTCGAAGGCGGCGGTGACACCGTCTTTCCTGAGGCGGGAATTTCGATCTCCCCTCGCAGGGGCCATGCGGTGTATTTCCGATACTTCAATAACCTCGGACAGCTCGACCCGGCGACAAAGCATGCCGGAGCGCCGGTGCTCGCCGGCGAAAAATGGATCATGACCAAATGGATGCGCCGCTATCGCTACTCTGGTTGAGATGCGGCTCGCGCCCCCGGATCCACCCTGGCACGCCCATTCGGGGCCGCGGTCCCCGGGCCGCTGCGGTCGGTGTGTACAGAGTCCAACGACGTGACGCCGACCGGCGAATGAGGGCTTTTGGGGTGTGGCCTTTCTGCCCGAGGCGGTGTGGTGTGGGGTTATGGTGGCCGCGCTACATAGCCACGTTCCAGCAAACCTTGGGCGGAGAGTTATGGGACATCGGATGGGTATCGCTGCGTGTGTTGCGGCTGCGGGGCTGTTGATTGTGATGGGCTGCGGGACTGCTACGGATTCCGGTGGGAGCTCTGGGAGTACGCATTCGACTGTGTCGGGAGGGGCGCATGCTGAGCCCGCGTATGTCGCAGGTCTCAGATCGGCGATAGCGACGGTGATGAAGGACAACGTTATTCCGGGGGCGGTGGTGGTTGTCAGGTCGGGGAAGCAAGGGGATTGGAGCGAGGCGTTCGGTAGTCGGAGTGTCGATGCGCGTGAGCCGATGTCGGTCGGTGACTACTTCCGGGTGGGCAGTAATACCAAGACCATGACGGCGACGGTGATTCTGCGGTTGGTGCAGGAGGGCAAGCTCGCGCTCGATGATCCCATTGACAAATACTGGCCGGGGGTGCCGAACGGTGATCGGATCACTATTGCGCAGCTCTCCGAAATGCGAAGTGGTCTATACAGTTACACGTTCGATCCGGAGTTCAATGCCACCCTCGACAGCGAACCGCAAAAGGTTTGGACGCCGGAAGAGTTGCTGGCGATCGCGTTCGCGCATCCGGTCGACTTCCAGCCCGGGGAGAAGTTCGAGTACAGCAATACCAATACGATCTTGCTCGGGCTGGTCATCGAGAAGGTCACGAAAATGACTGCTGCCGAGAGTTTTCGGCAGCATATCTTCGAACCGCTCGGGCTGAAGCACATGTCGCTGCCCGCGGTAGCGGACTCTTCGATTCCGGATCCGCACCCGCAGGGCTATTCCTTCGGCACCAATGTCTCCACCATCGAAACGTTCGCACTTCCCGCCGCGGAACAAGCCGCGGCGGTCGCAGGCACCCTCAAACCGAACGATGAGACAAACGCGAGCCCGTCATGGGCGTGGACCGCTGGCGGCGCGATCTCGACGGCCGAAGATTTGGCCACCTATGTGAAGGCGCTCGTCGGCGGCGGACTGCTGGACGCGAAGATGCAGAAGACCCGGCTGGACAGTATTCAGCCGATCGATCCCACCGACCCGGAGAATGCCGGATACGGTCTGGGCATTGCGCGATTCGGTCCCCACCTCATCGGTCACGACGGTCAGATTCCGGGATTCATGACGTTCATGGGCTACGACTCGGTGTCGGATCTCACGATCGCGATCTGCACCAACCTCGCGACGGTACCGTCGGGTGAGGGGTCGGCGCTGGTACTGCTGAAAGCCATGCTGCCGGTCTTCTACGGTGCCGATGCCGTGCCAGGGCGAGATCCGGCCGCGGCGACTACGAGTACGACGGCGCCGCCGAGCAGTTCCACGGAAACGACAACCTCCGGCCGGTGACGACTGCCTCGACACAAGTCGTGGATCAGGCCAGGATGGCTTCGGGCGGATCGGCGACAAGTGCCCGGGTGGCCAATTGTTTGGCGTACAGGCGATGGATTTCGAGCATTGTGTAGTGGGGGTGGCTGGTGTTGGGGGAGGGGACCACGGAGATCAAGTGGGCGGCGAGTAGTTCGTCGAGGGCGGATAGGTCGGTACCGGTGGGGAGGGCTACCGAGTTGAAGAGTTCGCGGGGGGTTAGGACGGTGCCCAGGTGGTGGTAGACGGCGGCGGTGGTGGGGGTCAGGCGGTCTACCGTTGCCGCGAGGCTGCGGCGGATGTCGTAAGGGCCGTAGGTGAATTCGTTGAGGCGTTGTTCTTCGTCGGACATTCGGCCGAGTTGTTCGACGATGGTCCAGTGGGGGCGGGCGGTCAGGCGGGCGGCGACGGCCCGCAGCGCCAGGGGGATGCCGGAGCAGCAGCGGGTCAGGGCGCTGACGGCCCATTCCTCGGCCCCGACCCGGTCGGGGCCGAGGACGGCTTCCAGAACCTCGATGCTTTCGCTCATGGATAGTTCGTTCAGTACTACGCGATGAATGTTGGGTGGGCCCAGCGAGATTCGGCTGGTGACGAGAGTCGCACTCTGCGGGCCGACCGGGAGTAAGGGGGTGAGTTGCGTGTCGGCGGCGGCGTCGTCGAGGACCACCAGCATACGCCGTTCGGATAGGGCGGCCAGGTAGCGAGCGCGACGGGCAGCGAGATCAGTTGGGATGTGGGTGATTTCGAGCTGATGGAGTAGCTGTTCGAGTACGTCCGACGAGTCGGCGGGGGTGGTGGTACCGCCCAGATCCACGTGCAGCACGCCGTCGGGGAAGCGGTCACGCAGTAGGTTCGTCAGGTGATCCGCCAAGGCGGACTTGCCGATTCCCGGGCTGCCGGTGATCAGAACCGCGGTTGCGCTCGGCTCTGCGAGTGTTCGTTGTATGCATGCGATTTCGGTGGTACGGCCGCGAAAAGTGTTCGTAGGAGGAGTTGGTGCGGAACGACGGGTCGAAATCGGTATTACCACAGCGGTATTGGGATCCTGCCTACCCAGCAGCAGTTCGTGCAGTTCGCGCAGCCGTGGGCCGGGATCGACACCGAGTTCGGCGGCGAAGCGGCGTCGCATGCGGTCGTAGTGCGAAAGTGCCTCTGCGCCGCGGTTATCCAGATAGTAGGCGGTCAGTAGGCGCTGGTGTAGATCATCGGCGAGCGGACTCTCCAACAGCGCCTTGCGTAGTTCGGCGGCCACCACTTTCAGCTGGCCGAGGCGCAGACTGGCATCCGCCCATTCGACGAGCGCCTCGTGGCGGAGCTGGCGCAGGCTTTCCCGGAAGCGCAGGGCCCAATCACTGTCCAGCCCGGCCAGCGGTTCGCCGCGCCAGATGGCGAGGGCCGATGCCAGCAGGTCGGCGCGATCGGGATGGTTGGCATCCATTGCCCGAGATCGGTTCAGCAGTCGGCGGAATTCGAAAAGATCTATTCGGTTGGGATCGACGTCGAGTCGATAGCCACCGACGGTGCGGCCGATCGCCGCCGTTTCCTCGGAATGTGCGGTTGCCGTGCGCAATATCCGGCGCAGCCGCGTCATATAGGTGTACACCGAATGCCGGACGGTGTCCGGTGGATCGTCCCACACGCGGTCCACCAGGGCTTCGGTCGAGATCGGGCGTTCCGGCTCCGCGAGCATCGCCGCGATAATGCCGCGCTGTTTGGACGGACCCAGATCGATGGTCTTGCCATCTATCACGAGCTCCACGGACCCCAATAGTCTGAATTCGATCATTTCCTCCACCGAGACCGAGAAATCAGATCCGTGAACACTGCCGTTCATTTCGAGTGCGCAGCGTAACACGCATCACTGCGGTCCGCAGTGGGCCGAATGGCAACGGGCCGCCCCCGCCACGGCCCGTTACCCGTATTCAGAGTTCGGCACCCACCTCCACCGACTCGGCCTGGCCTCTTTCTTGTGCCGCAAGCCGATGCACCAGATCGAGCAGATTGCCGACAGTTACCAACTCGAGCACCTGACCACTGCGCAGCGGGCGGGTCAGCGAATCACTGTTGAACTGCGGCAACACTCGCTCGAGATGGGCCAACCCCATCTCGCTGACCGCCTCGCCACCGAACTCATCGTCGGGAATATCTCCCCGCAACAGTGCGGCTACATCGTCGCCGGAGATCTCGACTCCGGAATCCCGGTGGATGCGGAACCATATATCCGGCAGGTCGATCGATTCGGCGCCGAGATCGCCGATCAGCGTCGACTCTGGATGAATTCGGATCTTTTCCAGGCCGATCGCGTCCGCGACGGACGTGATGACCACGGCCGTAAGATCTTCGGCTCTCATGGGTCGACTCTGGCTCCTGCACCTAGGCGCGGACCTCGAGCAGACCTCGAGCCGATCCAAACAGCCTGTTCGCCGAGCTGGTCGCTCACATGGCAACTCCAGGGCAACATTTCGATCGGTGCGGTGGCCCTTGGATCAGATTGATTGTGAATCAACATAATTCGGGGGATCCAACCGCTACCATTGGGCTATGACCGCGATGCGGCGGGGCAACGGGACGGGACCGATTCTTCGGGCCGCCTGTGTGAGCGCTGGAATCAATGCCGCGGGTGCGCAACTGGGTCGAGTCAGCGAAGAGGTCGACTACCGGTTGCCCGACGGCGTGGTGGTGCGGATCGGCACGCCGGGACAGGAGGGCGCGGCCAGACGTGCGGTCGATGTCGCCCGGTGGTTGACATCCGCCGGAGTCCCGGTGATGCGGGCCGTTGCCAATATTCGGCAGCCGGTGGTGGTGGACGGGCGTGCGGTGACCTACTGGCATGCGCTGCCGCGGCACCGCGCGGGCACACCCACGGAGGTGGCCGCGGCGCTGACGCGGCTGCACGGACTTTCGCCGCCGACCGATCTGGAGTTCGGGCAGGTGGCGCCCTTTGTCGGGCTCGATGAACGCATTGCCGCGGCACACACCATGAGTGCCGACGATAGGTCCTGGTTGCGTGGGCATTTGGCGGAACTGCGCGGGCGGTGGGCCGCGCTGCCGACTGGGCGGCCCTGGTGTGTTGTCCATGGCGCCGCGTGGAGCGGCAATGTCGTTGTCGCCGAGGACGGCAGCGTGATCTTGCTCGATCCGGGGCAGTTGTCGATCGGTCCGCCGGAATGGGATCTGGTGCACGCGGCGATCGAGTGTGCGTCGTTCGGCTGGATCACCGACGAGCAGTACGCGCAGTATTGCCGTGGCTACGGCAGCGATGTGATGCGCTGGGACGGCTACTACCTATTGCGCGATATTCGGGAGTTCCGGATGGCGACGATGGCGGCGCAGGCGGCCGCCGCGAATTCCGCCTACCGGGAGCAGGCGGAACTGCGGTTGGCCTGTGTCCGTGGCGATATCGGTCCACGGCCGTGGAGCGGCTGGACGGCGCTGGTATAACCGGCGGCGACATCATGGCCGAGGTCGTCGCATTGCCCACCGTGCTCCGGCTCGGTGAAATCCTGGCAATCGCGAAATCATCCGGTGATCGGTGGATTTCGAGACAACGCCGGTTCGAATGGCTACTGTCCAAAGGCATTCCAAAGTGGAGCATGGGAGAATGCGTTGAGATTCAACAGGGCTATAGCGTCGACCGCGGCGGTACTGCTGGCCACAAGCCTCGGACTGGCCGCATGCTCATCGAGTGACAGTGCCGATTCCGGTATCGTCACCACCAATGGCGGTGAGCCGCAGAACCCGCTGGTGCCGACCAATACCAATGAGAATATGGGCGGCCGGGTCGTGGACCGGCTGTTCGCGGGGCTGAAGTACTACGACGCGAATGGTATCGCGCACGACGAGATGGCCGAGTCGATCAAGACCTCCGATCGCAAGACCTACACGATCACCATCAAACCGGATTGGAAATTCTCCGACGGCACCTCGGTGACGGCGAAGTCGTTCGTCGATGCCTGGAACTACGGCGCCCTCGGCACCAATGCGCAGTTGCAGAGCTATGTGTTCGCACCCGTCATCGGCTTCGACGACGTGTCGGCGGAAAAGCCGACGGCGCAGACCATGTCGGGTCTGCAGGTGGTCGACGACCGAACCTTTACGGTGGCGTTGAAGCAGCCGTCCATCGATTTCGAGACCGAGTTGGGCTTCGCGCCGTTCTATCCGCTGCCCGAGGCCGCGTTCAAGGATATGAAGGCGTTCGGTGAGAACCCGATCGGCAATGGTCCGTACCAGTTCGCGCGCCCGGGCGCGTGGGAGCACAACGTCAAGATCGATCTGGTGCCCAATCCGTACTACAAGGGCGGACGCCCGCCGAAGAACAAGGGCCTGCGCTTCGTGATGTACCAGTCCTATGACACGGCGTACTCGGATCTGCAGGCGGGCAATCTCGATACCCTCGATATCGTGCCCGATAGCGCCATGTCGACCTATAAGAAGGATCTGGGCGACCGCGCGATCACCAAGCCGATCGCCTATAAACAGGCCGTCGGCATCCAGACCAATGTTGCGCACTTCGGCGGCGAGGAGGGACTGCTCCGGCGTCGGGCGCTGTCGATGGCGATCAATCGGGAACAGATCTGCGAGAACATCTTCCACGGCATCCGCAAGCCCGCCCGCGATTTCACCGCACGCACCCTGCCCGGATTCGATGAAAACCTGCCCGGCGTCGAGGTTCTGAACTACAATCCGGAACAGGCCAAGAAGCTGTGGGCACAGGCCGATGCCATTTCACCGTGGTCGGGTCGCTACGAGATCGCCTACAACTCCGACGGCGGCCACCAGGGCTGGGTCGAGGCCGTGGCCAATAGCGTGAAGAATGTACTCGGCATCGATGCGGTCGGTGTGCCCTATCCGACCTTCAAGAACATTCGCGATCTGATCAACGCCAAGACGATCGGTAAGGCGTTCCGGTACGGCTGGCAAGGTGATTACCCGACCATGCTGCAATTCCTGACCTCGCAGTACTACAGCTTCTCCGATACCAATAACGTCAACTACAACAACCCCGAATTCGACCATCTGCTCGACGCCGCGCTCGCCGCGCCGACGCTGGCGGAATCGTACAAGATCGTGGGGCAGGCACAGGCGTTGCTGCTGAAAGATATGGCCGATATTCCGCTGTTCGACTACGTGGCCGCGGCCGGTCGATCCGAGAAGGTGAAGAAGGCCGATCTCGCGTGGAACGGCCTGTTCGACTTCGAGGGCATCGAGAAGTAGTTCCGAACCGACATGCAGCGGGTGCGCGGCGAAAGTGCGCCCGCCGCATCGGTTTTCAGCCTTGTTCGCGGAAACTGCATAGGTGCCACCGGCGACTCCCGGCGCTACCCGCGGGGTTCGAGGAACACCGGTAAGGCGAGTGGCCCGCAGGTGATGAATTGCGGGCTGTAGGGAATAGTGGCGGGGTCGCAGGCCAAGCGCAAGCGCGGGAACCGGTTGAATAAGGCCGACAATGCCGTACGGGCCGCCGGTCTGGCAAGAGGTGCACCGAGACAGAAGTACGGCGCCGCCGATGCGTTCCCGATCGCCGACGAGTTCGCCGACCACCACATCTGCCTCCCGCTGTGGCACCGCCACTCGCCAGGCCGTGGACATCGTGGTAGGCGCGGGGCATGCCCGCCAGGGCTATTCGCCGTGCCGCATCGTGTGTGTGACCGGAACCCAGACGCGCTCAGCGATGTCGGGTATCCGCTGTGCCACCTTCGTCGGCGGTGGCCGTCCGGTGTTCGCCCTGCCCGATCTGCCTCATCAACGCGTCCATATCGGAGAGGTCCCAGACCTCGGCGAACTTGCCGTCTTCGAGGTGATAAAGAGTGAACTCGGAAATAGTCACCCGACGACCGGTTGCCTCAATTCTATGGAAATTCCCCCGGTGGGTGCCGGTTACGGTGAAGTGCGCCGCTATATAGTCGCCGTCTACGAGCAGGTTCCGCATCTCCCAATGCCAGTCCGGAAATGCGGCGAAGAGATCCGAGAATTGCGCCGCAACGGCGGCTGGATCCATAGGGACGTCATTGACCTTGATGGGTGACGTATAAAATGACGCCATTCGATCGGAATCGTGCTCGTTACAGCGTTCGAGATAAGACAGGTACAGGGATCGGTGTTCGTCGCGCTGTGTCACCATGCGTTATCACCGCCTCACGTGGCCGACTCGCTTACCTTCGCAGACATCTTAGTACTTCAGCAGCCATTTCATATCCTGACCGACATTTCGGTCACAGCAATGGTGGGCGATATCTCCGCTGGTCCGACCATTTCCGCCCCGCAATCGATACAGCGGTCACAAGGTCGTACGGCGGGTACCGCCAACCTCGGGGGTGCGGGGTCAACTGCGGTAACAATTAGCCGGACGCGGGGCCGAGGTGCTCACGACCGCCAGGTCGGCTGCGAGCACGGTGCCATCATCACCGGTGGGGACACTTTGATCGCCGGACTTCCTATGGCCGACTACGGTCCACGCCGGAACATGCGAAAAGGAGTGACGGCGTGCAGGTGCTTTTGTCGGCGAGCGGGACACGCGGCGATATCGAGCCGGCCTTGGGGCTCGCGCTGGGGCTGCAGGAGCTCGGAGCCCAGGTGCGGGTGTGCGCGCCACCGAACTTCGAGAGGCGTTTCACCGAGCTGGGCGTGCCGCTGGTGCCGTTGGGGCCGCCGATACCGGGTTCGGATGGTGCAAGAGCCTCGATGGCGGATATGTTGGACTACGTAGACAAGTGGCCCGCAGTTCAGTTCGACACGATCCCCGCAGCAGCCGCAAGATGCGATGCGGTAATAGCAACCGGCATTACGGAACTCGCCGCCCGGTCGGCCGCTGAGAAACTGGGAATCCACTACCAGTACGCGAGCTACCAGCCGACCAGCCTGCCCTCGCCGCATCATCCGCCGATGCCGCGGATGCCAGGCGAGCGGCCCGCGCCGGAGGCGATTGGCAACCAACTACTGTGGGAGATCGACGCCCAGGGTTGGAACGCGCAGTTCGGCGAGGCGCTGGATGCCGGCCGGGCGGCCCTCGGGCTGCCACCAGTGGGCAATGTGCGCGACCATGTCGTCACCGACCGCCCGTGGTTGGCGGCAGACCCGGTTCTGGGGCCATGGCCAGAATCACCCGGTCTGAATGTCGTACAGACCGGTGCCTGGATCGTTCCCGACGAACGCCCTCTCCCCGTCGAGTTGGCGGCGTTCTTGGACGCGGGTACACCCCCGGTGTATATCGGCTTCGGCAGCATGCGGGTGCACAACGGCATCGCCCGGGTCGCGATCGAAGCAGTCCGCGCGCACAACCGCCGTGTGCTCCTCTCTCGTGGCTGGGCCGAGTTGGCCCTGATCGACGACCTCTCCGACTGCATGGCCGTTGGCGAAGTGAACCATCAGGCGCTTTTCACCCGGGTCGCTGCCGTCATCCACCACGGCGGTGCGGGCACGACAACAACCGCCGCCCGAGCTGGCGTGCCTCAGGTAGTGGTACCCCAGATGACGGACCAGGCATACTGGGCGCGCCGAGTGGCCGATCTCGGCATCGGCACGGCGTGTGCGGACGCCGATCCCGATCAAGCGTCATTGTCCGCCGCTCTCGACATGGCATTGACGTCCACCGCCCGAGCGCGTGCGAGCGAGGTGGCCGGCATGATCCGCGCTGATGGGGCAACGGTGGCAGCGAAGTTGCTGATCGACGCGATCAGATAGGCACACTGGGGCGCCAAGGGGAGCGCCGGTAGGTCTGTTGGACTTACGGGCACGACCACCTAGTTGTTGGGCGTGCGACTGGTGAAATCGAAGGAGCCGCCGTCGATGCCCCAGGAGATGATCCGTTCGGGGTGGATCCGAATGATCGAGCGCTCCTGGGGAGGGAACGGCGGCTCCTGGTCGTCGAGCGCCTCGGCCGTGCCGCGCACCTCGATGCCGCGAATCACATACGGCTCCAACGAGACCTGCTGGTCGACGACGAACGACACCCGACTGCCCGCCTCGACATTGCGGTACTTACGGCTGCTGTGCATGCGCATACCGCCGATGTCGATGGTGCCGTCGGCATTCACCCGATAGCTGGTCGGGTTGTTCTGCACAACGCCGTCGGGCGATACCGTCGCCAGCCGACCGATCCCGGCCTCCGCGAGGAACTGCTGCTCATTCGTAGTGAAAGTCACCAATGAAGCGTAGCGGGATGCCTCGGCAGCGACCCCGCGATCCTCATTCGACACCGGCTGTGTGCCCGTCCTATGAAACCTGCACCGTCAATGGCGCTCCGGGCCAGATACTGATCGCCTACCATGCCGAGCCGGGGTCGGTGTCCGAACGCGCACTTGCCCTGCTCGCCATGATCGCCACGGGTGCGGTCCCGAATCCGCTTCCGTACCGGTCGATTTCGAGAGATAGGCCTCAGTTGCCGTACTGCTTCGTCTCTGGCCGCTCGACCAGCACGACATGCGCCGGTGTGTCCGCCACCGGACGATGCCGAATTCCCTTGGGCACCACGTAGATATCACCGGCGCCGAGGCTCACCGGTTGCTGTCCTTCGAGTTCGATGCGGAAGGTGCCGTCCCAGCACAGGAACAGTTCGTCCTCGTCGTGGTGGTGCCATGGGAACGCACCCTCGAGGCGGGCGGCCTTGACAACGGTGTCGTTGACCCGTGCCAGCAGGGATTGTTGAAAGGGGCCGGGCAGTGCCGCGATGGCGCGATCGATGGAGACCGCCTGCGTGGTGATCGTTTCTTCGGTCATGGGAACGATCCTCGGCGGCGCCGGTGCGCGCGGACAGGGCCAATCCGGCAGAATTGGTTTGGAGATGGAGCCAATTGCTGTGACGGAGCGACTCGGCCGCTGGTCGTCGGGTCGCGGACCGCTCTATGTGCTGCTCGCAGCCCGGCTGCGGCAGTTGATCGACGACGGTGAGCTGCCGCCGGGCGCCGCGCTGCCGCCGGACCGGGTATTCGCCGCGCAACTCGCCGTGGGACGGAGCACGGTGGTCGCGGCCTATGACCTGCTGGAGTCGGAGGGGCGCATCGTCCGGCGCCGGGGGAGCGGCACCCGGGTGGCCGGTGTGGCGACGGTGGCGACACCGGAAACGACCGGTGCGCCCATGTTCCTGCATCTGCTCGAGCCGCGACCCGATGTCATATCGCTGGCCTGCGCCGCGCCGGAGTGCCCACCGCCGGAGGTGGCCGAGGCGTATGCGCGGATCCTGCCCGAATTGTCCTCGACCACAGCCGATATCGGCTACTATCCGGGCGGCCATCCGGCCCTGCGCGCGGCCATTGCCGAGCGCTATCTGCGACAGGGTGTGCCGACGCGGCCGGACGAGGTACTGGTGACCAATGGCGGTCAGCAGGCGCTATCGCTACTCGCCCGCGCATTCCTGCGGCCCGGTGATCGCGTGCTATTGGAAACCCCAACGTACCCAGGCGCTTTGGAGGCATTTCGCGAGGCGGGTGCGCTGCTGCATCCGCTGCCGCTCGGGCTCGACGGATTCGAAGCGGCCGCGCGCACACACCGGTCCGCACTCGCCTATGTGACGCCGACCTTTCAGAACCCGACGGGCGCAGTACTTTCCACGCTGGTGCGGCGGCGGCTGGTGGAAGTGGCCGCTGCCGTGGATGTTCCGCTGATCGCCGATGAAATCGTGGCCGATCTCGGTTTTCCCGGGGTCGACCTGCCGCAGCCGCTGGCCGCCGATGCCGCAACCGTCATTACGATCGGTTCACTGAGCAAGAACATCTGGGGTGGGTTGCGCATCGGTTGGGTGCGTGCGTCGGCGGCGACCATTGCCCGGCTGACCCGCCTGCGGGCGGTGCACGACCTCGGCGGCAACCTCCCGGCTCAGCTGGCCGCCGCGCACCTGGTGCCGCGGATCGATACCCTGTGCGCGGCCCGCGCCGCGCAACGCGAGTCGTGTCATGATCTCGTACTGGCCGCCCTGTCCCGGAAATTGCCAGACTGGTCCGCGACGCCGGTGCGCGGCGGTCAGACCCTGTGGATTCGCCTGCCGTACGGCGACGGAAGTTCCTTCGCGCAGACCGCGCTACGGCATGGTGTCGCGGTACTGGCTGGCAGTGGCCTCGACGTGTCGGGGCGCAGCGACGACCATGTCCGCATCCACTTCCGGCATCCACCGCAGACGCTCACCGAGGCGATCGACCGCCTCGCCACCGCATGGCGCGCCTACCACCCGCCCAGCCGGGCCACCGCGGCGCCACCGGCTCTGGCGGTATAGCGGATGTCCCGAGTTCTACGGTTTCTGCTGGGCGGTAGCGGCGTGGGCGAGTAGGAATTCGACCGCGGCGGTGAGAGTCAGGGCGGCTGTGCTGTCGAAGGCCGCCGAGAACGCCTCGGGTCCGAGTGCCGCACCGGCTCGTTCGGCCGGTGCGACGAGATTGTCGTAGCCACGCCGATCCGCGGTGCCGAGCATGGCGGCCGCGGCACCCAGCAGGTGGGCCGCGGTGGTCGGCTCGTCGCGCACTGTCAGCGCGGCATACAGGTGGGCGACGAAGCGCTGAGCAAGAGCGCCATGCCATGTTCCCAACCGGTGAGCGCTGGCCATTTCGAGGCCGAAAGACCAGCCCCTTCAAGGAATGCGGGCGCGACCAGCAGTACCGTCCGGGCGGGACCGGTGGGCAGATCTGTTGAACCCCTCGCGATTTCCAGACCCGCCGCCACCGCCCGCATGCCGTCCTCGATGGCCCCGGCCTCGTATCGCGACAACCCGTCGAGCACACCGTGCAACGCCCGCAGCTCATCCGGCAGCCCGCTGCCGATCTCGAGCACCGCTCGCGTCCAACGGAGCCGTTCGCTGTGGATCCCGCGCAACGTCCAGTACCAGAACATCGCCGCGATCAAGCGGATACCGAGTTCGGCATCACCGGTATCGACCGCGAATCGCAGTGCGGCGGAAATATTGTCGCGCTCGGCATCGAGCCGGGCGAGCGCGCCGAGCTGCTGCGCGGTGCGCAGCTCGGCCTCCGCGGATTCGGTGACGCGCAGGAAATGGCGTGCGTGCCGCTCGCGGACCCCCGGCGCACGCCCGGATTCCGCCAAACGTTCCAGCGCATAGGACCGGATGGTCTCGAGCATCCGGTACCGCTCACCGCTGCGCTCCACCAGCGATTTGTCCACCAGATCGGTGAGCAGATCGAGATCATCGAGGGCGTCGAGGGGCGCACCCGCCGGGAATACCGCCAGCCACATGGCCAGTTCCTGTTCGGGTTGCGATAGTGGCGCCCAACTCCATTCGATGACCGCACGCAGTGTCCGATGTCTGGCCTGTGCGGTCCGGCTACCCCGACCGAGCAGTGTGAACCGGTCATCCAGCTTCGCCACGATCTGGCCGACCGATAGTGCCCGCAGCCGGGCCGCCGCCAATTCGATCGCCAGCGGCAGTCCGTCGAGCCGTCGGCAGATCTCGATCACGGCCAGCGCGGTACTCGCGTCCAGCGCGAAATCGGGGCGCACCGCCCGCGCGCGCTCGACGAAAAGGCGCACCGCCGGAAAGCTTTCGGCATCGGCCACCTCCTCGGGCCAGGGCAGGGGCCGGATCTGGTGGATATGTTCGCCATCGATGGCGAGTGGTTCCCGGCTGGTGGCCAGCACCCGCAGCTCATGACACCCGCCCAGCAGCCGGTCGACGAGTGCGGCAACCGCCTCGACCAGATGTTCGCAGTTGTCCAGGATCAGCAGGACACGTTGTTGCGCAAGGTATTCCGTCAGCCGGTCGATGGGCTCGCCCGTCGACGGATCGAGCAGTCCGACCTCGCGCACCCCGATCGTGGTGAGCATTGCGGAGGCGACCTGTTCCGGATCGGTCACCGCGGCGAGTTCGACCAACCAGACCGCATCGTCGGCCCGCTCGGCCACCTCGACGGCGAGCCGGGTCTTGCCAGCGCCACCGGGCCCGACAATGGAGATCAGGCGAGCGGTGTTCAGTCGCTCGGTCAGGTCGGCCACATCGTCTTCGCGCCCGACGAAACTCGTTATCTGCGCACGCAAGTTGGTGCGGCGGCGGGCTGTCGAGGGTTCCTGTCGCAATATCGACAGGTGTAGTTCGGTCAGCTCGGGGGAGGGATCGATGCCGAGTTCGTCACCGAGACGATCCCTGGTGCGTTCATAGGCGGCCAGTGCGTCGGCCTGCCGACCCGCCCCGTACAGGGCGCGGATCAACAGCCCCTGGATGCGCTCGGTCAGCGGATGCGCCTCGGCCAGTATGCGCAGTTCGTCGAGGACATCGTTACCCGCGGCGACCTCCAGCCCGAGCCGGTGTTCGGCCGCGTCGAGTCGCAGCTCGTCCAGCCGCACCGCCGCATCGGCGGCGAACCGCAACTCCAGCAGGTCGGTCAGCGCCGGACCACGCCACAACGCCTCGGTCTCGCGCAATGCGGCCAGCTCGCTCGACTCCCGCCCCGCCGCGGTCAGCCGTTCGAACCGAACGACATCCACATCGAGGGGGTCGATGACCAGCCGATAGCCCGGCGCCCGCCCCTCGACGCGCGCCGTACCGATCGCAAGCCGAACCCGAGACACCAGGGCCTGCAAGGCATTTGCGCCATTGTCCGGTGGGTGCCCATCCCAGATCGCGTCGGCGAGCACATCGGCGGGGACCACTCGGCCTGGTTCCATGGCGAGCCGGGCCAGCAATGCGCGCACTTTGACTCCGGCGATCCGAATCGGTCGGTCCTCATCATCGCGGACCTCGAACGGACCCAGCAGCAAAACACGCACGGCGATAAGCCTGCCGTATCGGCAAGGAGTGTCGGATCTCTGGTGGGGCGGCTAACGACTGTGCGGCAGGATGCCGAGCGTCACAGCCAGTCCGGCCGCAATACATGCGGCTGCGGCCGCGGTCGTCGAGAGGGATCGGGTGATGGTCGCGATGCCAGCCACGAAAATCAGGCAGGTGATCGAGGCCAGCAGCGCGGTTCCGCGATCGACACCGGCGACGCGGTGCAGTCGCTTACGCGTTGCTGTCATTGTGGGGGAGTACCCGATCCTCGAGTTATCAAACTGTTATCGACAGTGACCGCCCACGTTCAGACCGGTGCGCACATTCGGCCGCATCTACCGGCGATGACCGATCTCAGGTGGTAGTACTGGGCAGATGAGCGCTGACGACATGGATCCGGAACTGCTCGAACTCGCCACCAAGATCTTCGATCTGGCGCGCCATGGCAATGCCGAGCAGCTCACGGCCTACCTGGACGCCGGTGTCCCGGTGAACCTCACCAATGACCATGGCGACAGCCTGCTCATGCTGGCCGCCTACCACGGTCAGCAGGACGCGGTGCGGGTGCTGCTCGCGCGCGACGCCGACCCGAATCGGGCCAATGACAAAGGGCAGACGCCGCTGGCGGGTGCGGTCTTCAAGGGCGAGGTCGAGATCCTGCGTGCGCTGCTCGCCGCGGGCGCCGATCCGGATGCCGGAAGCCCGTCCGCGCGTGCTGCGGCCGCCATGTTCGGCAAGAACGATCTGCTGAGCCTGTTCGAGACGTCCTGAGCCACCGTATTGGCACTGGCTGGAACGCCGATTCGGACGCGTTCGCGCGGGTCGGTATAGTCGCCGCGGATGAGTAATGTCACCACCCGAGATAGGTCCAAGCCCGTGAACCGACGATTCGGGCGCGTGGTGTGGCTAGTGCCGGTGTTGCTCATTGCCTTCGCCACGTGGTGCCTGACCGAACCGCTGTGGCCCTTCCATCGGATCACCGGCGGTTTCATCGACCTGCAGGTATACCGGCTCGGCATCGAGGCGCTACGTGACGGCGCGGATATGTACGGCCAGCTGCCACAGACCACCATCGGCATCGGCCTGCCGTTCATCTACCCGCCGTTCGCCGCACTGGTGCTGAGCCCCTTCGCGCTGCTGCCCTGGGATGCCGCGGCCTTCACCTTCTTCATCTCCTCGACGCTCGCGCTGGCCGTCACGCTGTATCTGGTCGCGCGGCGGCGCTGGCCCGAACACAGTGGGCTGCGGCTGGCGCTGCTGGCCACCTCATGCGCGACGCCGCTGGCCATGCTGTTGGAGCCGATCCGTTCGACGCTGGACTTCGGGCAGGTCAACCTGCTGCTGATGGTGCTGGTCGCCGCCGACGCGCTGACCGAGAAGCCGAAGTGGAGGCGCGGCATGCTGGTCGGCGTTGCGGCTGCGATCAAGCTGACTCCGGCCGCGTTCGTGCTGTATTTCCTGGTGCGCCGGGACTATCGCGCGGCGGTGACGGCCGCCGTCACCGGTGCGGTGGCGACGGCGCTCAGCTTCGCGGTGCTGCCCAAGGAATCGGCCACCTATTGGTTCGGTGGACTCGGCAATGTCTCGGGATTGAGCGGCTCGTCGTTCCACACCAACCAGTCGATTCAGGCCGTGCTGGCCCGGTTCGGCGTGGAGAAGCCGCTGTTCACCGTGCTCTGGCTGGTGCTGAGCGCGGCGCTGCTCGTCCTGGTGGTCGCGGCCATGCGACAGGCGGAACAGGCGCCCGCGCTCGCGCTAGGGATCAATGCGGTCTTCACTTTGCTGGTATCGCCGATCTCCTGGTCGCATCACTGGGTGATGATCGCGCCCGCGCTGTTCGGGATGGTCTGTTATGCGACCACGGTGCCGCGGGGTCGGGCGATCGGGTGGTATGTGGCCATCGTGGTGACCGCGGCGGCGTTCGTCTACGGGCCGCAGAACTGGATGCCCGGCGACAATCGACGCGAATTGTCGTGGACGCCTTGGCAACACCTGTGGGGCAACACCTACGTGTGGTTGAGCGTACTGCTGGTCGTGGTGTTCCTCGTGGGCAGTAAGCGTGCGAAGTCGCTTGCAGCCGCGGCGGATTCGGTGCCACAGGATGGCGATCTCGTCGATCTGGCAGGTCCTCGCCCCGCCGCCTGACTCCCACGCGCCATCCGTTGACAGTATGCGGATGATGGAAAGTCGGGGTTTTGTCGATGGAAGGTGTCGCGTGGTCGCGATCGATTTCGAACGGAATGTGCAAGCGCGGCCGCTGACGGCTGTGCGCGCGATGAGCCTGCGTGGGCTCGGCGGGGTGCCGCCGACGGCCTTGGTGCTGATCGGGATCGTAAGCGTGCAGGTCGGCGCGGCGCTGGCCAAACAGCTGTTCAGCGCCACCGGTGCCGCGGGCGCGGTGACGCTGCGGCTGTTCTTCGCCGGGATCGTGCTGTTGGTCGTCTGGCGGTCCGGGCTGCGGATCGAGCGGCGCGCGCTGCCGGTGGTGCTCAGCTACGGCGCGGTGCTCGCCGTCATGAATCTATGTTTCTACCAGGCCATCGACCGAATTCCGCTCGGTATGGCGGTGACCCTCGAATTCCTCGGGCCGCTCAGCGTCGCCCTGGCTGGCTCGCGGCGGTGGGCCGATCCGGTGTGGGCGGTGCTCGCTGGCGCCGGGGTGCTGCTGTTGACCAGGGCGGGCGGGCAGACGGCGTGGTCCGGAGTGCTGTTCGCCCTGGCCGCCGGAGCGTGCTGGGCGGGCTACATCCTGCTCAGCGCCGCACTCGGCGACCGCACCAGCGGCGGCGGAGGTCTGGCCATTGCGATGGCATTCGGCGGTGTGCTCATGGTCCCGGTCGGCATCGCCGAGGCGGGTACCACGCTGTTCCACCCCTCCGTCCTCGCCGCCGGATTCGCCGTCGCGATGCTGTCGTCGGTGCTGCCGTATTCGGTGGAACTCGAAGCGCTGCGGCGCATTCCACCGCGTGTCTTCGGCATACTGATGAGCCTCGAACCCGCGGCCGCCGCACTCGCCGGACTGATCGTCCTCGGGCAGATCATGAATCCCGGGCAATGGACCGGCGTCATCTGCGTGGTGGCCGCCTCCATCGGAGCGACCCGAACCGCTCGGCGAAAGTAGCCGTCAGCAGCCCGCGCTACCCGGGGCGAAGAACGGTATCTCACACCACAACGGTTTGATCACCGGCGGCGTTGCCGGTGCGCCCGCCACGATCCAGTCGCCCTGTACCGATACCTCACGGCGCGACAGCGGCTCGTTGGCCGGGCCGGTGGCGACGGAGCCGTCGAGATTGAATTTGCTACCGTGACAAGGGCAGTTGATGGTGCCGCCCGCGATTTCGTTGAGGGCACAGCCCTGATGCGTGCAGATCACCGAGAAGCCCTGGTAGTTACCGGGATTCGGTTGGGTGAGCACGGTATCGCCGAGAATGAGCCCGGAGCCGACCGGTACGTCGGAGGCGCGGGCCAGCGCGTTCTCGGGTGCGCCCGGCTCGATGACCTGCTGGGCCGGTGCGGGTTGTTCCTGGACCTGCTGCTGGGCGGCGGGCAGCGGGGCGAACGCGCCCGCGACGATCCATTCCCCCTGTACAGAGATGGTGCGTGCGGCCAACGGCCGGGTGGCCGGACCGGTGGCTACGGATCCGTCGAGGTTGAATCTGCTGCCGTGACAAGGGCAGTTGATGGTGCCGCCGCTGATCGTATTGACAGCACAGCCCGCATGCGGGCAGATCACCGAAAAAGCCTGGTAATTACCGGGACTCGGCTGGGTGACGACGGTATCGCCGAGCAGCACGCCGGAGCCGATCGGCACATCGGAGGTGCGTGTGAGCGCGGTGCCCGGCGCCGGTTCGGGGCCCGCCTGCACCTGCTCGGTCGGCGGTGGTGGTGGTTCGGTACTGGGAGCGGCGGCGACCGAATTCGATGTTGTCGCTGGCGGCGCGGTGGAAGTGGTTGTCGGCGTTGACGAGCGCTCGCTCGTCGAGCAGGCCGCGACAACTGCCGCGGCCCCTGCTCCGATGACGATTGTTCGACGGTTGAAGTGTTCGGCACTCATCGCGACCTCGGCGTTCTCGACACATTGTGCTATGTGTTACGAGATGGCCGCCGATTCGGTTCGAGGTCGTTTCGGATTCACGTGAAGATTGGCGCTGCCTACCGCCCGGTTGAGACTGGGACCGGGCGGTAGGCAGCTATCGGTCATTGAACGGAACACTCCTGAGATCAGGGCTGGTGTTCTATGAGACTCTGCTGAGAAAATTCTGATCCTGCACGTAGGCTGAGGCGATGTGGGCGATTGCGTACTACGAACACGGTGGGCCAGAGGTACTGCAGATCGTTGACATCCCGATTCCGGAACCGCGCGCTGGTCAGGTCCGGGTCGCAGTGCGGGCCACCGCGGTTAATCCGGCGGATTGGAAGATTCGTTCCGGCGCACTGTCTTTCGGTGAGCCGGTCTTCCCACAGTATCCGGGTGGTGAGATCGCGGGTGTGGTCGATGCGGTCGGTCCCGAGGTGACCGAGGTGGCGGTCGGCGATGAGGTGCTGGGCTGGGCCGTCGCGGCCTACGCCGAATACGCGATCAGCACCGCCGTCGCCGCGAAACCGCCGGAATTGTCCTGGGTCGATGCCGCATCGCTCCCGGTCGCGGTCTCGACCGCGGCGAAGGCATTGGCCGCATTGAAATTACAACCGGATGAGACAGTGCTGATCAATGGTGCCGCCGGTGCGGTGGGGTCGATGGCCGTGCAACTGGCGGTAGCCGATGGCGCCACCGTAATAGGTACGGCCTCGGCGGCCAATCAGGACATCGTTCGCGAACTCGGCGCGATCCCGACCACATATGGTGACGGTGTTTCCGGTCGTGTGCGAGCTCTCGCTCCCGATGGCGTCGATGCGGTCTTCGACGCGGCCGGACACGGTGTGCTGCCTGCCGCCGTCGAACTGCGCGGCGGCACTGATCGAATCGTGACGATCGTGGATCCGGCCGCACTGGAACTCGGCATCACCTTCCTCACCGGCGGCGGTGGCCCGCGGCCCACTGAACTTCTGCACCAGGTCGCCGAGCGGGTCGCCAGTGGTGCATTCCGACTGTCCGGACCGGCGCGGACATTCCGGCTCGAAGAGGCGGCGGACGCGCAGGAGGAGAGCGAAAAGGGGCGCGGTCCAGGCAAGGTCGTGCTTACTGTGAGCTGAGCGTCGCAGAACGCCTTGTTGCGAACGACAGTGGGCGTAGCATCTTCTCTTGCCGTGTTGTGCCGACGCGCGGCCGCGGTGCGGAGGAAGGCGGGGCGCGATGGCCGGGAGTCCATCGGCTGACGGAGCGGGCCGTGGGGTGCTCGATGCCGGTTTCCAGATACTGGAAGCGATTTCGGCGGCGCCGGAGGGCTGCGGGCTGTCGCAGCTGGCCAGGTCCACGGGGTTGGCGAAGGCCACCGCGTACCGATTGGCCGAGCAGCTGGTGGCGCTCGGCGCGGTGCAGCGGGTGGAACAGCGGTATTTCGTCGGCGAGCGGATTGCGGAGCTCGGTCGGCACTGGCAGGCCGCGCCGCGGCTGCGCCGGGCCGCGCAACGACCGGCCCGGGTGTTGGCGGCTCTGACGAATTCGACTGTCGCCGTCTGTGTTCTCGACGCGGGCGAGGTCCGGCTGGTGGCCGGGGTCAAGGGCGCGGAATTCTTTCTCAACACCACCGCTGATCCCGATGTGGTGTATCGGACCGCGATGGTGCAGGTGCTCTTCGCGGGACGTGCCGACAATACCGTCCCGCCACCGACCTATTCGGCCGCCGAATGGCATCGCGTGCGCACGGGGATCGCCGATGCCGGAATGGTTTCCGTCGACCATCACGATCTGATCGCCGGAATATGTTGTGCTGCAGCGGCAATCCGACAACCCGGCGTCTGCGATGTGGCTGCCATCGCTTGTATGTCACTGTCGCAACAGTTTCCGCCGAATCTCCCGGGCCTGGTCGCACGCGCCGCGCGCGAAATCGAGAAGAATCTGCGCTGATCGGTTCGCTCAGTGGACCGGGTCATTTCTGCCCGCGGGGGCGGCAATCAGGATAGGTGGGCCGTCGTACGCCGTGAGTAGGGGCTGATCCGCCAAATGACAGTATCGCGTAGCGATTCGATAAGGGGTGGTGGTCGGGTGACGGGTGGGCCAGTATCGCGTAGCGATTCGATAAGGGGTGGTGGTCGGGTGACGGGTGGGCCAGTATCGCGTGGCGATTCGATGAGGGGTGGTCGGGCAATGGGTGGGCACGACTGCGAGCTGTGGGGTCACCGCTACGTCTCCTCGTCGGTAACCGAGAACGGCCGACCACGATTCCTGGTCCGCGGCACCCGGATCACCCTGTGGTTCGTCGACGAAACCCAGCGCCTGTCCGCCCACGCGGGCGGCAATACCGTGATGTTCGAGGTGGATGTCGATGACGGCGTCCTGAAGACCCGCTCCCCCTTCAGCACCGTCCTGTCCTATCCGCGGGAAGTCACCAACCAGGACACCTGGCTCACCGAATTCCTCCTGCTCGCCCCCGCCTGGACCGCCATCGACGGCACCCTCATCCTCACCGACGACCGAACTCGCATCGAACTGGAGCAAACCGCCGATCGCCCCTGATCAGCGGATCACGCCGGTGGGTTGAGAAAGCCCTCGACCACCCGGCGGACCTTGTGCACCACATCGGTATCGCCGAGCCGCAGAGCGGTATTGGCCGAGCACAGGACGGCGTCGATCTGGAAGGCGGCGAAATCGGTATCCAGGTCCACGATTTCGCCAGCATCGACGGCGTACCGGAGTTCGCGGGCGATAGTGGCCATCCAGTCCCGCTGGTCGCGGACCAGGGCGTCGCGGACCGGTCCTGGATGGCTGTCGAAATCCGCCATATTGGCGACGCGGTAGCAGCCGCCCGCGAACAGCGGTGTCTCGGCGTAGCCGATCCAGTGCTCGATCAGCGAGCGAAGGCGTTGCACCCCATGGGGCTGTGCGCGTGCGGGCCGGATGACGGCATCGATGAACATCTCGCGGGCCAGGTCGAGCGCCGCGAGCTGCAGGGCTTCCTTGGTCTTGAACAGCGTCTGCACACCCGCCTTGCTGAGGCCGGTATCGGTCGCCAGTTTGCCGAAGCTCAAGCCGTCGAGACCATCGAGGGAGGCGGTGTCGACGGCCTGGCGGAGCACAAGCTGGCGACTGCGCGCGCCGCGCTGTAGACGCTTGTCCTCGGGCCCGCCCGCTACCGGGCCACCACCCCTTGCCGAATCGCTTCGTGATGCTGGCATCATGCGGGTACTCGCTTACCGAGTTGGTGTGCAAGGGATTTGACGACCTCGGCCGCCATGACCGCCTGTCCCGAGGTCGAGAAGTGGATGCGGTCCGCGCTCAATAGATTCGCGCGGTCGTTGATCGGGTGATCCCACATGTCGATGACCAGTGCGCCGTACTCGGCGGCGAGGCGGCGAGTAATGTCGTTGACCAGCCGCACCCGCTCGCGCCAATCCGAAAAGACCGGCACGACATAGGCTCTGCCCAAGGTGAAGGTCATCAGCTGGGCTCCGGTTCCGGCGGCGAACCGGTACATCGCGCGCAATGTCTGCTCGATTTCGGCGAAATCCGGTGTGCGCCGGACGATATCGTTCGCACCCGATGGCACGTGGAGCAGATCGGGCGCGAACTCGGCGAGCTGATCGGCTTGGTGCCGCATGATCTGGGCCGTCGTCGCCCCATCCTGTGCGGTGTTGCGGTATGCCAGGTCGGGATGCACCCGGCGCAGCGTATCCGCCACGCGATCGGCCCACCCCATGCTGGCGTAGCCCGGGCTCGGATCGCCGGTCCCGGCCGAAAGACTGTCGCCGATCACCGCGAACCGGCGCCACGGTGCGTCGAAGAGCAGCGCGGCCGCGTCCAGCGGAGACAGGCAGAACGGATCGGTTTCCTCGGTGGTCGGGAGCGTCGCCGTCGTCATAAGTTAAAGAATACGTCCGATCGTATGCTTAAGCAAGGGCGTCGGACGGCACCACCGCATGCAGCAGATCGCGCAGCGTCTCCTGCTGGGTGACCGTGGCGACCGCACGGCTGCCGCGAAAGCCGATCGTCCTCGGCTCGGTCGCGGTAGTGGTCGTCGCGAATCCGGGTTCGGCTCTCGCGCCGAACTATTCGATCCCTGCTGCTGGCCAGGTTCGTCGCCGGGCTCGTTGTCGCAACGTCTTTCGCCGTCGCGATCGCCACGGTCACTTCGAGCGTCCGCACGGTGTTCGGTCTGCTGCTCGCGCTGCACATGCTGCGGCATGATGGCGAACCGGTGCTGAAATCCAGCTGAACCGGCATGCCGATGAATCCGGTTGCTGCACAATCTGTCTCGAGCCGAGACGCTATTATCTGGCTAGGCGCTCTACGGCGTCGCCAATATCAGAAGAGGGGTACGACTGTGAGCATGATTCTCGCCGCGGCACATGACACCTATGGAGCAGTCCTGGCCCAACTCGGCAACCCGACACCGGAGGCGCCACCCCTCGCGAACAAAATCCTGCAGATGGTGCGCTATTTCACGTGGTTCATTCTGCTGGCCGGCGTCACCGCCATCACCTACGCGGGCGGTCGGTTCGCCTGGGAGAAGTGGTCCGGCGGCGGCCTGCAGTCACCGAAGATGGTGGCGGGAGCCATGATCGGCGGTGTCGTCGCGACCAGCGCGGGCACGATCATGAATGCGGTGATCGGTACCTAGGCCCGCCATTTGATGGAGCAGCCCATGCTCGGCCGATGCGGTTCGGGCACGGTTGCTCCGGTGAGCACATTCTCGATCGCGGCGTGTAATTCATTGCCGGTCACCGGTTTACCGTTGCCCGGCGTGGATTCGTCGAATGCGCCGCGGTAGGCGAGTTCGAGGCGCGCATCGTAGAGGAAGAAGTCCGGCGTGCACGCGGCGCTGAAGGCTCGACCCACCTGCTGGGATTCATCGATCAGGTAGGGGAACTTCCAACCGGCGCGGTCGGCTTGGGCGCGCAGCCCTTCCGGCGCGTCGTCCGGGTAGGCGTCGGCGTCATTGGTGCAGATCGCGACCGTCGGGATCGCCAGTGTGCCGAGTACCTCGCCGAGCTTCGACTCGATATGCCGCACGTACGGGCAGTGATTGCAGGCGAAGATGACCAGGAGTCCGGGACCGGCGATGTAGTCGGCCCTGGCGTGGGTGTGACCGTCGAGATCGGGTAGCGCGAAGTCCGGCGCGGGCGTTCCGACCGGGACCATGAGGGATTGGACCGACATGAGGTGCCTCCATCCGAGTCGATATCGAGCTTAGTGCCCCGACCCGAGCTCGACCCGATTTACTGCGCCAGGTCCGCTGGATCGGTATTCGCACCGCACAGCACGACACAGATCCGCTCGCCGGGTTGGGCGCGGTAGGCACCGTCGGCGGTGGTCAGGGCCGCGAGCGCGGTCGCGGCGCCGTGTTCCACCGCCAGGCGGCGGTCGTGCCACAGTTTTCTGCGGGTCGCGATGATGTCCCGATCGGCGACGAGGACCGAGGTGACGTCGTAATTCCGCGCCGCGTGCAGCGCCAGTTCGGTGGCGCGGCGGGCGCCGAGGGAATCGGCGGCGACCGAGTCGACCGGTGCGTCGACGATCTGCCCGGCCGCGATCGCGGCGTGCAGGGCCCGGCAGTTCTCCGGTTCCACCGCGATCGTCCTTACGCCATAGTGCGCCGCTGCCGTGGCGATTCCGGCGAACAGACCGCCGCCGCCGACCGCGACGACGACGGTGTCCAACCGGGGGAGCTGCCGGTGGATCTCCATCATCAAGGTGCCCGCACCGGCCGCGATATACGGGTTGTCATAGGCGTGGGAGCGCAGCGCGCCGCTGGTGTCGGCGTATTCGTGACAGGCCGCGAGTGCGTCGGCGTACTCGGCACCGACCAGGCGCACGTCCGCGCCGTAGCCGCGCAGTCGCTCGACCTTCACGGCCGGGGCGGTGGTCGGGAGGAATACCGTCGCCCGAACACCCTGCCCGCGTGCTGCCCACGCGCACGCGAGCCCCGCGTTCCCGCCCGAGGCGATGGTCACGCCCGCGTCGGGTAGCGTCCCGTCATCGCGGTGCGCCTGGATGAAGTTCTGCGCCCCACGGGCTTTGAACGATCCGGTGTGCTGCATGAACTCCAGCGCCAGCCACAGCTCAGCCGGTCCGGATCCGGTCGTCGCGACCGCGTCACTTTCCCCAGGGACGATGGCGACCGGCCGCACCCGACCTGCGATCCGATCGGCGGCGGCCTTCACGTCCTCGTAGCTCAACTCCATCTGCACTCCTCCACGTTGTCCCATCATCTTGCCCGCTGGGCCCGCCGCAGCAGCGCGAGGAGATCCGCGAGGTGGCGGTCGTAGGCCGCCTGATCGAAGACGGGAGTGTCACGCATGGTGAAGCCGTGGCGGGTATTCGGGTAGACCACCGAGGTGTAATGCACATGCGCCGCGTCGAGCGCCTTGTCGAGACGGGCGATCTGCTCCGGCGGCATCGAATCATCCTGGCTCGCGTGCGCGATCAACAATTCGGCGGTAATGCCAGCGGCGGCGTGATGCGGACTGTCGGGTTGGTCGTCCACGGCGAGGCGGCCGCCGTGGAAACTCGCCGCCGCGGCAATGCGATTCCCGAATGCGCCCGCGGTGCGCAAGGCGAGTCTGCCGCCCATGCAGTATCCGGTAACCGCCACCGGACCCGGCGCAACGAACTCGGCGGCGCTGAGCCAATCGAGATAGGTTTGTGCGTCTGCCAACGCTTTGTCGGGCGTGAACGCAGCCCGCTTCGGGCCCAGTGCGGCAAAGAATTTCGCGTGCCCGGCCGGGTCGGTGGATTCGGGCATCGGCAGCACGGGGGCGCGCCCGGATCGGTAGAAAACATTGGGCGCCAACACGGTGAACCCATTGGCCGCGATGGCTTCCATCATTTCGCGCAGGTACGGGCGCAGGCCGTAGGCGTCCATGTAGAACAGCACGCCGGGATGGGGTCCGCCGTCATCGGGTCGGGCCAGGTAGGAGTCGGCATCGCCATCGGTGGTGCGGACATCGAGCGTGCTGAATGCGACGGGCATCGTCATGGAGTAGTTCCTTCGAGACGAATGGCGGCGAGAGCTACGCCGACCAGTATCGCGCCATCCGGATTTCCGATTTCGGCCGAGTCCTCTTATTTGCAAACAAATTGCCGATTTCGCGCCATGTAGTCTGCGTCCATCTGGAAGTTGTAGTCATGCTCTGTCGAAGAGAGGTTGACCTGTGAAACTGATCTGGATGACGGTGACGGCCTCGCTGGCCGTGGCCGTGGCGGGGTGTTCCGATGACAAGTCCCCGACGGCGGCAACGGAATCGTCGGCCGCGTCGGAATCGAGTTCGGTGAGCGCGATGCCCGCCGCGACCGAACACGAGGAACCCGGCAGCGGTGTGCGAATTCCGCTGGGGGAGACCAAGAAAGTGCCCATTCCCGCCGATGCCGTGATGGATATCAAGGTGCCCGTCGACTGGGCCGCCGCGACCACAAGTCTGCGCTGCACCGTCACCGACAGCACCGGCCGCAACGAAGACCTACGTTCGACCAATACGAACAAACCGGAAAATATCGGCGGGAAAGAGTGGATGACACTGTGGACCTTTTCTTCGCCACCGGGTGCCGAGGTCACCGTGGGATGCAAGGATCCGGAGTCGAAAATCGCCGCGGGTGACAATCAGGTGATCCGGGTCATCCCACGCGGTATCACTCCGCACTGAGCGGTGATTCGACACACCGGCGCCGTGATGGCGCGTGGACTTTCGCCTAGGGTCACGCCCGCCTGTCCGTCGCTGATCGTGATGGCCCCCGCAGAACCGATTGAGGCGCGGCCTTCGGCGTGAGCGGCGCGGGTAGCCTCGGATCCGTGGCAGAGCTGGCGTCGAGGTATCGGGAGCGGCGGTCGCGGCTCACCGATGCCGTGGTGTGGACGAACACCAACGCGACCGGGGCTGCAGCGCCGCCGGTGCTGCCGGATGGCTGCATGGATCTGCTGTGGAGCGAAGACAGATTGCTGGTCGCCGGGCCGGATACCCGGGCGTATATGGCCGATGGTGCGGTCGGCCGGCGGTGGGTGGGGATACGGTTGGCGCCGGGGACGGCACCCGCGCTGCTGGGAGTGCCCGCGCACGAGTTGCGCGATAGGCGGGTCGAGCTGGCCGATCTGTGGTCCGCGGCGACCGCGCGACGGCTCGCGGAACAGATCGGGGCGGCGCGGGATCAGCCCGCCGCGCTGGAGGCGATCGCATTGCGGCGGGCGTACGAGACCGAGCCGCCCGATCCGGTATTGCGGCGGATCGTCGGTGCACTGGATGCCGGATGGTCGGTCGCGGCGACGGCCGACGCCGCCGGGCTCGGTGCGCGGGTGCTGCATCGGCGATCGCTCGCGGCATTCGGCTACGGGCCCAAAACCTTGGCGCGCATTCTGCGACTGCAGCGGGCGCTCGCGGTGGCCCGCAGCGGAGTGCCGCTCGCGGACACCGCATTTCGCACCGGATTCGCCGACCAAGCCCATCTCGCGCGTGATGTGCGCGAACTGGCCGGAATGCCGTTGAGCGAGTTGCTCACTCGCCGCTAGCGCGTGGTTGCCGGATCAACTGGACAGCGGCGCATACAGATCGACGCCAGTGCCGTCCGGATCCAGGATCGTGGCATAGCGCTGGCCCCAGAAGGCGTCCCATGGCTTCAACTCGCCGTGGTAGCCCGCGCCGGTGAGTTCGTCGTAGACCGCATCGACTTCGCCCGGGTCCACGCACTGGAACGCCAATCCGATCCGGCCCGCCGTCGTCGGTCGCTGCCAGTCGGCGTGGAAGGATTTGATGACCGCCTCGGTATCCAACGTGACCCGCACGCCGCCGGGCAGTGCGGTTTCAACGTGGCCCTCGGTCTCCGCCCCCTCCGGGAACTCGAGACCCAGGCGTCGGTAGAAGGCGAGCGAGGCGGCCATATCGCTGACGACAATGCCGAAGACGTTCAGTTGTGGAGTCATATCCGCAGCGTATGCCGCACTTCGGCAGGTGTATTGAACAAATCGGACTCAGCAGGCGGTGGCCGGAATCAATTCGGCGATCAGGTTCTCCACCAGGATGCGGATCCGGTCGCGGATCGAGCGGACGATCGCGATGTCCTCGCCGGTCGGATCGGGCAGCATCCAGTCGCGATAGCTGATGCCGGGGAAGAACGGGCATACGTCGCCACAGCCCATGGTGACGACGACATCGGACATGGCCACCGCGTCGACGGTCAGCGCCTTGGGCGCCTGCGCGGAGATGTCGATATCGAGTTCGGCCATGACCGCGACGGCTGTCGGGTTGAGTTCGTCGGCGGGCACGCTGCCCGCAGAACGCACATCGATGCGGTCACCGGCGAGTGTGTCGAGGAATCCGGCGGCCATTTGCGACCGGCCCGCATTGTGGACACAGACGAACAGCACGATGGGCTTGTGAGCCATACGCGGGAGAACCTTTCAGGCTGGTGTATCGGAGCTTGTGCTGGGCGCGATGTCGGAAATGTCGGGCACAGTTTGCACCGGGTCTGCGTCGTAGGGTGCGTGATACGTATACCAGGGCGGGGCGAATGTGTTTCGCGACGAGGGGGCCGACTTTGTCCGCCAAGGCATCTCGAGGCCGCTCACTCGAGAGTTGTTGCCACGCGCGGAATATCGACCGAGAAGAAACCGGTCGGTCATGAATTCTGCATTTTGCCTGCATACAGCGGGCCCGCGGTGCCGGACGGCAGCCGCGGGCCCTTCGCTCGTCGCAGCCGAGCGCGTGACACTCACATGGGACGCAGGTCGATGACCTTGCGCAGTCGCGCCCGATCGCGCTCCAGCCGACGCGCCTCGTACGCGATCGGGAAGTAGCGCACCCGCTCCGGCAGCAGCGGCACCGTGCGAGCGATGAACCAGCCCAATGCCTTCAGTTTGCGTTCATCGGATGCGGTCCAGGTGAGGCCGAGCTTGCGGCGTGCGGGCTCCGGCGTGGTGCCGACGGTGACGAAGTACTGCAGCCGTCCCACCGGCGATACCACGCGCTGCCACACCGGCCGCAATGCGCGCGGCAGCTGCCGCGGTGGCGCGACGGAGCGGATGACCTTCAGGTAGTCATGTGCGGTGCCGGTCTCCTGCAGGTGGTTGTCGACCATATCCGCGAAGAACTTCTCGAATTCGGCATAGTTCGCCGGAATCTCCTTGGGAGCCACCGAGAAATTGCGCATGAGCTGCACCGTCTCCTGGTAGTACGCCTCCCTCTCGGCCGCGGTGAGCGGGCGGCGGGAGAAGTACTCCGCATTCTCGGTGAAGGCGAAGGTGCCGGTGTGCAGGACCCAGGCCCACGGTCCGGCGGCCAGCGCGTTGTGCCGTACGCCGTCCGGGGTGGTGGTGTTGAGCGAGGCGTGCATCTTGCGCAGCCGATCCGCCTCGGCGATCGCCTCGTCGCCGCCGTAGATCCACATCATCACCGAACCGATGCTGCGCACCGCGCGTCCGAGCGGATCGGTTCGGAAGGTGGAGTGCTCATCGACCACGGCGGAGATGGTCGGCTCCATGGTCTGCAGCAGGAACGCCGAACCGGCCGTCAGGGAGAAGGTGATCAACCCGGTCTCGTCCCACATCCGCGTGCCCGGTGCGAATGGGCGGCGCTGCGGTCCCTTCCCTGAACTGCTGTCGAATGGGCCGGCGGCGGTCATTGCGATCTCCTTTGATCGGTCCCTCCAAGAACATGAGAGATTTAGTGTAACAATCTCTCACGACTCGGCTCGTCGTTGCGGCCAACCGATCACTATGGGCAGGGATCGCGCAGCGCCCTAGGCTGATTCGATATGACGACCGACTGGCGCAAACGTGACGGACGGATCGGCGTGCTCACCGGCGCGGGCATCTCCACCGATTCCGGCATACCGGACTTCCGTGGCCCGCGCGGGGTGTGGACGAAGGATCCCATCGCCGAACTGCTGTCGACTTATGACGCCTACCTCGCCGATCCGGAGCTGCGTAAACGGTCCTGGCTGGCGCGCCGCGACAACCCGGCCTGGCAGGCCGAGCCGAATGCCGCGCACACCGCGCTCGCCGACCTGGAACGCGCGGGACGCACCATCACGATCATCACCCAGAACATCGACCGGCTGCACCAGCGCGCCGGATCCTCGCCCGGCCGGGTGATCGAGATCCACGGCAATATGTTCGAAGTCGTCTGCGTCGGCTGCGATTACCAGACGACCATGGCCGCCACCCTGGCCCGCGTAGCGGCCGGCGAGGCGGATCCGCCGTGCCCGGCCTGCGGCGGCGTCCTGAAATCGGCGACCATCATGTTCGGCCAGCAGATGGACCGGCGCACCATGACCAAGGCCGCGCTGACCGCCGAGGCCAGCGATATCTTCCTCGCCATCGGGTCCTCACTGCAGGTGGAGCCCGCCGCGTCGATGTGCGCGATCGCCGTCGACAGCGGCGCGGATCTGGTCATCGTCAATGCCGAGGCCACGCCCTACGACGGCATCGCCACCGAGGTCATCCGCGAACCCATCGGCACCGCGCTGCCGCGCCTGGTATCCGAAATACTGGCTGACTGACTACCTGCCTCGGCCAGCATGGAGCGAGTCTTTACGGGCGACCGTTCGCCCGTTTCGCGTCCGAGTCGTCGAACTGCATGCGCCGTAGGCGCGAGTCTCGACCACTGGGCGGTGCACCTCGGGTGCCGAACTGCCCGCTCGAGGTGACTACAAGGGAGCGAGTCTTACGAGTGACGTTCGCGGCCCGTCTCGCGTCCGAGTACAGATCCAGCGCGGGCAGATCCCTCTACCGCCGGACATCTCA
>NZ_JBEXLC010000066.1:0-47917 GCF_040609795.1 Nocardia sp. NPDC004604 | reverse complement strand
GTCCGCGCCCCGAAGATTCAGCATCGCGTAGCGATTCGATGAGGGGTGGTGGTCGGGCGACGGGTGGGCCTCGCGTCCGAGCCGTCGAGACTCGTGCCTGCGGCGCATGCGCTTCGACGACTCGGCTGAGTTCGATGGCCGAGCCTTCGGCTCGGGCGCGAGACGGGCCGCGAACGGTCGCTCGTAAGACTCGCTCCGTGGTGGTCACCTCTAGCGGGCAGTGTGGCGCCGAGGTGCACCCACCATTGGCCGAGATTCGTGCCTGCGGCGCATGCGCTTCGACTCAGCTGAGTTCGATCGCCGCAGCTCCGTGCGGACGCGAGATGGGCCGCGCACAGGCCCGCCGGATGTTTGCTACCCGCGAGTAGGTGTGCTGTTGTACACCGTTACGCTGCACGCATGCCGTATCTGGAACGTGAAGGGGATGTGTTCGTCGTCTACCTCGGGGGCGAGGGGCAGACCGACAGCGAGAACCGTTTCCATCCGGATTGGATCGATGAATTCCACCGGCTGCTCGACCAGGTGGAGGCGTCCGAGGGGCCGGCCGCGCTGGTCACCACGGCGACCGGGAAGTTCTACAGCAATGGCCTCGATACCGACTGGCTGTTCGGCAATGTGGACAAGATGCACGGCTACCTCGACCGGGTGCACAGCATCTACATCCGGCTGCTCACCTTCCAGATGCCGACGGTGGCCGCCGTCAACGGCCACGCCTTCGGCGCTGGCGCCATGCTGGCCACCTCGCACGACTTCCGGGTGATGCGCGCGGACCGCGGCTTCTGGTGCCTGCCCGAGGTGCACCTCGGCATGCCGTTCACCGTCGGTATGAACGCGCTGCTCACCGAACGACTGACCAACCAGGTCTGCGTGCAGGCCATGACCGCGGGGCACCGCTTCGCCGCCGACGAGGCCATTACCGCGGGCATTGTCGATGCGAAGGCCGATGCTGATGAGTTGCTGAAGTCCGCGATCGAGCGCGCTGCCGCACTCGCGGCAAATCGCAAGCCGAATCTGCCGGTAATCAAGCGCGCGCTGCACGCCAAGGCGCTCGCCGGTCTCGCGACGCCCACTACTCCGGAGAATCTGGCGTTCGCCGGGGAATAACGTCAGGCTGATCGCAATCTCGGAAGCGCGCTAGCCCATCGCGCCCGGGGCGCGGGGTGCGCTCGATCGGCGGCGCAGTGCAACACTGTGTGCCATGCCACCACCGCGCAGCGGGCAGCCCGAATCACGCACGGATAACCAGGTCGCGCACGCCGCTGGCGACTGCGCGCCGGTCGGTCCGGGCGGCGCGGATTCGGCGGCCTCGGATGCCGCGATCCTGGCCGCGGCGGCCGAACTGATCGCACTCTCGCATTCCATCCACGCCGAACCCGAGCTGGCCTTCGCGGAGACTCGCAGCGTCGCCAAGACCATCGCGCCGCTGGCCGCGCGCGGCTTCCAGATCGAGACCGGCATCGCCGAACTGCCGACCGCATTCCGCGCCAGCTACGGATCCGGCGAGCTCACCGTGGGCATCTGCGCCGAGTACGACGCGCTGCCCGAGATCGGACATGCCTGCGGGCACAACATCATCGCCGCCGCCGCGGTCGGCGCCGGACTGGGCCTGGCCGAGGTGGCCGATGCGCTCGGCATCACCGTCGTCGTGTTCGGCACGCCCGCCGAGGAGAGCGGCGGCGGCAAGGTGCTGATGTTGGAGCGCGGCGCTTTCGACGATGTCGCGATGGCGCTGATGGTGCATCCCGGCCCCTACGAGATCGTCGACGCGCGTTCGCTGGCGCTGGCGGATCTGTCGGTGGTGTTCCACGGTCTGGAGGCGCATGCGAGTGCCGCGCCGGAATTGGGCCGCAATGCGGGCGACGCGGTGACCGTCGCGCAGGTTGCTCTGGGATTGCTGCGCCAACATCTCCGCCCTGGACAGCAACTGCACGGTATAGTCAGCGACGGTGGCGTAGCCCCCAACATCGTTCCCGGACGTGCGGAACTGCTGTATTACCTACGTGCAGTCGACTCCGCATCCCTCGACGATCTGATGCGACGGGCATCGGCTTGTTTCGAGGCGGGTGCGCTGGCGACCGGCTGCACGCACGAAATCCGGACGGTTGCGCCGACATATACCGAGCTAACCCCCGATTCGGCATTACTGTGTGCCTATCGCGAGCAGATCATCGGCTTGGGCCGGGTGCCGATCGCACCGGAACTCGAGGCGCAGCGACCGCTCGGAAGTACGGATATGGGCAACGTCACCAACGTCATTCCGGGCATCCATCCGGTCATCGGCATCGATGCCGGTGGGGCGGTGACTCATCAGCCCGGCTTCGCCGCGGCGAGTATCAACGCCTCGGCGGATCGCGCGGTTGCCGACGGTGCGATCGCCCTCGCACGTACCGCTATCGCGGTGGCCTGCGATGCAGTACATAGAGACAGGTTGTTGCAACGGCTCGTTCAACGACAGGAGGACATTCGGTGAGCACTACCGGCCGCCCCACGGCGCGCGCGGCGGGTCCCGAGGCGGCAGCACGCGTGATCACGGTTGATCCGCGCAGCGCCGCTGCGGACATCGCACAGACCGGGCAGGAAGCGGTCGAGGCATGGCTTGCCGAGCACACCGTCGACCTTGTCCAGTGGCGCAGACATATCCACGCCAATCCGGAGCTGTCCCGCACCGAGTTCGCGACCACCGAATTCGTCTCGTCGTGGCTGACCAAGGCCGGGTTGACGCCCCAGAAGATGCCCAACGGCACCGGAGTGCTCTGTGACATCGGTCCGGCCGACGCGCCGCGGATCGGATTGCGCGCCGATATGGACGCGCTCCCCCTGCAGGAGTTCACCGGACTCAGCTTCGCCTCGACCGTCCCCGGCGTCTCACATGCCTGCGGACACGACGCACACACCGCGATCCTGCTCGGCACCGCGCTCGCGCTGGCCGATCAGAAACTGCCGGTCGGCGTGCGGTTCGTCTTCCAGCCCGCCGAAGAGGTGATGCCGGGCGGTGCTATCGATATGGTCGCCGCCGGTGCGATGGAGGGCGTCGACCGTATCTTCGCGCTGCACTGCGATCCGCGCCTCGAGGTCGGTCGGCTGGGCATCCGGGTCGGTGCGATCACCTCGGCTGCCGACACCATCGAATTGGTGCTCGATTCGCCGGGTGGGCACACCTCGCGCCCGCATCTGACCAGCGACCTGGTCTATGCCATCGGCACCGTGATCACGGGGCTGCCCGGACTGCTCAGCCGCCGCATCGACCCGCGCACCAGCACCGTCATGGTGTGGGGTGCGGTCAGTGCTGGCAAGGCACCCAATGCGATTCCGCAGACCGGCATGCTCACCGGCACCATCCGCACCGGCGATCATGCGACCTGGTCGTTGCTGGAACCGATGGTGCGCGAGATCGTGGACGGCCTGCTCGCCCCGACCGGGGTGCGCTACCAGCTGAACTACAAGCGCGGCGTGCCGCCGGTGGTCAATGACGAGCAGTCGACCCGGATGTTCGAGGACGCGATCCGCGCACTCGGCCCGGACGCTCTCGCCGACACCCCGCAGTCCGGCGGCGGTGAGGATTTCTCCTGGTACCTGGAGGAGGTGCCCGGTGCGATGGCCCGCCTCGGGGTCTGGTCCGGACACGGCGAACAGCTGGATCTGCACCAGCCGACATTCGATATCGATGAGCGCGCGCTCGCGGTGGGTGTCCGGGTGCTCAGCAAGATCGTGCTGAACGCGGGCTGACAGCAAACACCTGGAGGCGGCCGATCCGAACGGATCGGCCGCTTTCGTTTCCGCTCAGCTACCGAAGAAGCCCGGGCCGACGTTCTTGCTGTTGCGGGTGCGCAGCGCGTGCACGTATTCCGCTGGTGCGCCAGCCTTTTCGGCCGCGTCCGCGATCACACCGATATACCGCGCGGAGGGCAGCCCGCCCTCGTACGCGTCGAGTACGTACAGCCAGGCGAGGATCGGGTCGGAACCACTACCCGGGCTCGGCGTGACGCGCAGCCGGACCTTGCGGTGGATGCCGAAGTCGGAGCCCTCCCAGCGGTCGAGGCGCTGTTCGTCCTCGGGGGATACGTCGTACAGCACGACGAACACCTGGGAGTCCGGCTCCTCGACGACGGTCGCCAGCGGCCCCTCCCAGCCGATGTCGTCTCCGCTGAAGGTGAGGCGCCAGCCTTCTAACCATCCTGTCCCGGACATCGGGGAGTGCGGACAGCGCTCGAGCATCTGGGACGAGTCCATGTTCGACCCGTAGGCGGCGTAGATCGGCACGACGCAAGGGTATCCAATAACCTGCGCACATCGTCTCTATCCCGGCGAGATGACCGTGTGTTCGCCAGCTAACGTTGTTTACCGGCACCGGAGATCCCGGTCGAACAGCTCGAGCGGAGGTATCCATGACCCGCATAGCGATCATCGGTGGCGGACCGGCCGGTTATGAAGCGGCCTTGGTTGCGGCGCAACACGGAGCAACGGTCACCCTGATCGACTGCGACGGCATCGGCGGGGCATGCGTCCTGTGGGACTGCGTGCCGTCCAAGACCTTCATCGCCTCGACCGGCGTGCGCACCGATCTGCGTCGCGCCCGTGACCTGGGCATAACCCTCGATCCGAGTCAGGCGCAGATCGAACTGGGCGAGGTGAACGCGCGGGTGAAGGCGCTCGCGCTGGCCCAGTCCTCCGATATCCGATCCAAGGTGCAGGCCGCCGGAGTGACGGTGCTGGCCGGACGCGGTCAGCTCAGCGATCCGGCCACCGGGTTGGCCGCGCACCGCGTTCGCGCGCTGCTGGCCGATGGCACCGAGGAGACCATCGAGGCCGAAGTTGTGTTGATCGCCACTGGTGCGAGCCCGCGCGTGTTGCCCGGCGCCGAGCCCGACGGCGAGCGCATCCTGAACTGGCGCCAGCTCTACGACCTGGAAGAACTGCCGGAGACCCTGGTGGTGGTCGGTTCCGGTGTGACCGGTGCCGAATTCGTCTCCGCCTATACCGAGATGGGCGTCCAGGTGAAGTTGGTCTCCAGCCGCGACCGCGTGCTGCCCGGTGAGGACGCCGATGCCGCGCTGGTACTCGAGGACGCACTCGCCGAACGCGGTGTCGAACTGGTCAAGCATGCCCGCGCCGATGCGGTGGAGCGCACCGCCGAGGGCATTGTGGTCAAACTTTCCGACGGCCGGACCGTCACCGGTACGCATGCGCTGATGACCGTCGGCTCGATCCCGAATACCGACGACCTCGGACTGGAGCGGGTCGGCATCGAACTCGACCGGGGCGGGTACCTGCGGGTGGACCGGGTGTCGCGGACCTCGGTGCCCGGTATCTACGCGGCGGGCGACTGCACCGGCCTGCTGCCGCTGGCCTCGGTGGCCGCGATGCAGGGCCGTATCGCGATGTACCACGCGCTGGGCGAGGGCGTCAGCCCGATCCGGCTGAAGACGGTGGCCTCGGCGGTCTTCACCCGTCCCGAGATCGCGACCGTCGGCGTGAGCCAGACCGCCATCGATAATGGCGAGGTGCCCGCGCGCACGGTGATGCTGCCGCTGAACACCAATCCGCGGGCCAAGATGTCGGGTCTGCGTAGGGGTTTCGTCAAGATCTTCTGCCGACCCGCGACCGGTGTGGTCATCGGCGGCGTGGTCGTCGCCCCGATCGCCTCGGAGCTCATCCTGCCGATCGCCCTGGCGGTACAGAACAATCTGACCGTCACCGATCTCGCCCAGACCTTCTCGGTGTACCCATCGCTCACCGGCTCGGTGACCGAGGCCGCGCGCCTGCTCATGCGTCACGACGACCTGGACTAACACAGCTGTATTCGATTTGTCGCGCCTGCGGCGCGGCGTGTTCGCAGCCCCCAATATTCAGCATCGCGTAGCGATTCGACGAGGGGTGGTGGTCGGGCGACGGGTGGAGACGGGCCGCGAACGTCGCTCGTAAAACTCGCTCCGCGGTGAGCGGACTATTGGTCGATCTCGCGTGCCCCGAGTCTTACTGTCTTGTCTGGACTTTCACCGCGTTGCCAGTCCGCCGCGCATGTGGTTCACTTCCCGCAGAGATGCGATCGGCGGGCGATCGCGAGGTTCTGTGTGGGGGGATCGATCCTTTCCAACGGGAACGGCGAACGGCCGCTTGGTCGTTCGCCGGTCCTCGTTTGTGGGCTAAGCGTCTCACCAGGGATAACTGCGTGTGACCCACCGGTCGCACACGGGAAGGGATTGCGAAAAGTGAAACATCGTAAGCCGAGTCGGGCGCAGCGAGCGATGGCGAGCACATCGCTGCCACTGGCCACTGCGGCGGCCGTGGCCACTCTCTTCGCGGCACCGGCGGGGGCGGTTCCGGATCAGCCGAGTACACCGACCACCCCGGCACCTGCTCCGGCCGATCCGGGCACCACGGCGCCAACGGATCAGGGCCAGCCGGAAACCACAAAGCCGGATCCGGGCAAGCCGGAGACCACCAAGCCGGATCCGGGCAAGCCGTCGCAGAGTCAGCCGACACCGAGTCAGCCGGGTGTCACGACGCCGGATCCGAACCAGGTTATGCCGAATCCGCCGAAGGATCCGAAGCTGTCGGTGCCGACCCAGCCGGGTGTCACTACCCCGCGCGTCGCGCCGCTGCCGGTTCCGGGGCAGACCGGACCCGCGGTTCCCGCGGTCGTACCGGACACGGCTCCCGGCACCGAGCCGAAGCCCGCGCAGCCCGGTACCACCGCGCCGGGTGCGTCCACTCCGAGCGATCCGAATGCCAGGACCGCGCAGCAGCCGGAGACCGACACCCTGGTGCAGCAGCCACGCTGGGCGGCTCCGCGCTTGCAGCAGGCCCCGGCCGCACCGGTTGTCGAGATGGACGGTCCGCACCAGGAGGTCGGCGCCAATATCGACGGTGGCAGCCTGGCGCCCGGTTATGTGGCCAACACCCATCACTTCAACAATGCCGCTGGCTACGTCGGCACCATCGGGTACCGCACCCCGACCGGGCAGGGTGAGGCCGGTGTCTCGGTCGAATACGTCGGCGCCAACACCGTCAAGGTCACCACCTACACCGGTGGTGAGGGCCTGGCCGACAACAAGACCGAGGTGATCCTCGACACCACGCAGGCAAATATGGCCAAGGCCGCTGTCGAGCACTGGATTCGGGAACAGCCGGGTGGCGCTGCTGCGCTCGAGGCCGCCGCGCAAGTTAAACTTCCGTTGCCGCCAGGCGAACTGGCTCCGCAGACGGTCAACGTTGCCGGGGTCACCACTCAGTGGGGTGGGTCACTCCAGTACTGACACGAGCTGATTCGACGGGTGGGGCGGTCGTTCGCGACCGCCCCACACGTGTGTCCTGGGGAAAGGATTTGGTGTGGGCTCCGAGGGTGATGGCAGGAACAACCAATCCGACCAGTCCGGGTCGGAGTTCGGTCCTCCGTTGGACGATTTCGGCCCGCCGGTCTCCGAATTCGGCCCACCGGTGGGTGAATTCGGTCCGCCGACGGGTGGGCAGGTCCGACCACAGTGGTCGGTGCCCGAGCCCGCCACCGATCATCCCGAGCTGATCTGGCGTCCCGCCGACGAACCGCAGACGGTGCCGCCGCCACCCCCGCAGTACCGCGCACCTGATACGACGGTATTCGGTGACGCGCCACCGCCACCCGCGCGACGGCCGGAGCCGCCGGCCGAACCCGATCCCACCGAGGCCACCGTCCGGCATGCGACGCCGCAGCAGCGCGAGATCTGGTGGAGCAACCCGACCGAGTCCGGCGGTGTGCCGAAACCACCGTCCGAACCGTCCGGCCTGTCCTGGGCCGATGATCCGATCGCCAAACGCCTTGCGCCGAAGCTGCTCTCCGATGAGATCAGCGCGACCCCGTCGCGTTCCGGTTCGCGGGGGCGGTGGATCGTGCTCGGTGTGCTCGCCGCCACCATGGTGGTCCTCGCGCTGGTGGTGACCTTTGTCGCGGTCAGCCGCGACGACAACAGCAGCCCGAAGGCGGCATCACCGCCACCGCCGAGCACCTCCGCCGCGCTGAGCTGTCCGGCGAGTAGGGACGGCAAGGTGACCCGTGGCAATGGCCAGGGCGACACCTCGAGCGGCGCTGGCGCGATCCTCGGCTTCCAGTACGAGTTCTACGTCGGCCGCAGTGGCGAGCGGGCCAGGAAGTACGTCGCGCCGGATGCGGAGAACGTGTCGACGGCCGAGATCATCCAGCAGGCCATCAACGAGCAGATTCCGGTCGGCACCACGCATTGCCTGCGGATTGCCGAGGTCGCCAGCGACACCTTCGAGGTGGACCTGACCGAGCATCGTCCAGATGGCACGACCAATGTGTACCGGCAGACCGTCACCACGGTGGTCCGGGACGGCAAGACCGTCATCTTCGCGATCAAGGAACGCATCTGAGCTCGACCGCCTCCCCGGATCTTTGCCGGTCGCCGGGTGCCGCGACGGGTCTCGTCACGGGCTGATGGTCGGGCGGGTATCGAGTTCTGGGCGTACCCGGCGAGTTACCCACGTGGGTGCGAGAGCAGTGGCTCGGTTTTTTAGATCATGGGATGAATATTTCGTATCTTGGCGGCGATGTGGGACAGTGGGGTTTCGCGTACCGTGGCGTTCCCGGAGGTTTCCCATGTCGCCGACCAATCCACCGCTCGCGGCCAAGCTGGCCGGACTGAAGAGCTCGGCGATCCGTGATCTGCTGACGCTGACCACCCGCGCCGAGGTGATCGGCCTGGCGGGCGGGCTGCCGGATGCGCAGCTGATGCCGCGTGAGCGGCTCGCCGCGGCGGCCGAGGGCGCGCTGCGCACTTCCGCAGTGCTGCAGTACACCGAGTCGCCCGGGTGGGCGCCGCTGCGCGATGTGCTGCGGCAGCGCGAGTCGGCCAAGCTGGACCGTGCGGTCGAGCTCAGTGAGGTGTTCGTGACCCATGGCTCGCAGCAGGCGCTTTCGCTGCTCGCCGAGGTGCTGCTCGATCCGGGTGCACTGGTCGTCGTCGAGGATCCGGCGTATGTCGGCGCGCTACAGGTTTTCCGGGCGGCGGGAGCGCGAATTGTGGCGGTGCCCTTGGATTCCGATGGCATGCGGGTGGACGTGCTGAAGGAGTTGCTGGCCCGTGGTGAACGTCCGACGGTCGTGCACACCGTGAGCAACTTCCACAATCCGGGTGGTGTCACGATGAGTTCACCGCGCCGTCGCGAGTTGGCCGAACTGGCCGACGCGTACGGCTTCTGGGTGATCGAGGACGACCCGTACGGTGAGCTCTGGTTCGACCGGCCCTCGCCCGATCCGGTGGCGACCTATTCCCGCAATGTGATCCGGCTCTCCAGCGCCTCGAAGATCCTCTCGCCCGCGCTGCGCGTTGGCTGGATGGTGGCCCAGGACCGGGTCTGTCGCGCGGTCGAATTGCTGAAGCAGGGTGCGGACCTGTGCGGTTCGGCGCTGACCCACCAGATCGTCGCCGAACTGCTCACCGACGAACCGTGGCTCACCGGCCATATCGATACCGTCCGCACCGCCTACGGCGACCGTGCCAAGGCGCTCGTGCACGCCGTGCGCACTCGCTTCGGCGATCGCGTCACCTGCACCGACGCCACCGGCGGCATGTTCGTATGGGCCGATTTCACCGATGGCACCGATACCGATCGCCTGCTGCCCCGCGCCATCGACCACGGCGTCGCCTTTGTGCCCGGCTCCGCCTTCGCCGTCGATACCGACTACAGCCACTCGATGCGCATGTGCTTCACCACTTTCGAAGCGGCGACGCTGGAGGAAGCGGTCGACCGGCTGGCTCGCGCGGCCGCGTAGGTACGGCCGGCGGGTCATTCCACCCAGTTGTACGTGCGCTCCACGGCCTTGTTCCAAGCGGCGAGCTGGGTTTCGCGGTCGGCCGCCGACATCGACGGTTGCCAGGTCTTATCCGCGGCCCAGTTGGCCCGGATGTCATCGGTGCTCTCCCATAGCCCGACGGCCAGCCCGGCCGCGTAGGCCGCACCGAGTGCGGTGGTCTCGTTGACGACCGGGCGCACCACCGGGACGTCGAGAATGTCGGATTGGAACTGCATGAGCAGATCGTTGCCGACCATGCCGCCGTCGACCTTGAGGGTGGTCAGTTCGAGCCGCAGCTGCTGGGATTCGGCGTCGGCGCGCATGGCGTCCATCACCTCACGCGTCTGAAATGCGGTGGACTCCAATACCGCCCGCGCCAGATGCCCCTTGTTGACGAAGCGGGTCAGGCCCGCGATGACGCCGCGGGCGTCCGGGCGCCAGCGTGGCGCGAAGAGGCCGGAGAACGCGGGGACGATATAGGCGCCGCCATTGTCCTCGACGCTGCGGGCCAGCGGCTCGATGTCATCGGCGGTGGAGATGATGCCGAGATTGTCCCGGAACCATTGCACCAGGGAGCCGGTCACCGCGATGGATCCCTCCAGCGCGTATACCGCCGCCTCGCTGCCGAGCCGGTAGCAGACCGTGGTGAGCAGCCCGTGCTTGCTGAATACCGGTGTGGTTCCGGTGTTGAGGAGCATGAAATTGCCGGTGCCATAGGTGTTCTTGGCCTCGCCGGGGGATAGGCAGGCCTGGCCGAAGGTCGCCGCCTGCTGATCGCCGAGGATGCCCGCGACGGGTATCCCGGCCAGCGGGCCGGAGCCGATCTCCGCGTAGATCTCCGATGAGCTGCGGATCTCGGGCAGCATCGACTCCGGCACGCCGAATTCCGCGCAGAGCTGCGGATCCCATTGCAGCGTACGAAGATCCATCAGCATGGTGCGCGACGCGTTGGTCACATCGGTGATGTGTCGACCGGTGAGATTCCACAGCACCCAGCTGTCCATGGTGCCGAAACACAGCTCGCCCGCCTCGGCACGGGCCCGCGCGCCCTCGACATTGTCGAGGATCCAGCGCAGTTTCGGCCCGGCGAAGTAGGTGGACAGTGGTAGACCGGTGCGCTCCTGGTAGCGCGTCGCGCCGAATTCGCCGCCGAGTTCGGTCACCAGACGATCGGTGCGGGTGTCCTGCCAGACGATCGCGTGGTGAATCGGCTTGCCGCTGGCCCGATCCCACACCACCGTCGTCTCGCGCTGATTGGTGAGCCCAACCGCGTTGATCTCATCGGCGGCGATACCCGTGCTCCGCAGCACCTCGCCGACTACGAATTCGGTATTGCGCCAGATGGTTTCCGGATCGTGTTCGACCCAGCCCGGCCGCGGGAAGATCTGCTCGTGCTCGCGTTGCGCGACGCCCACGACGCGGCCCTGCCGGTCGAAGATGATGCACCGACTCGAGGTCGTGCCCTGATCGATGGCGGCCACATAGCGACGCATTCGTGCAGGCTACTAAAAGCGGCGCGGCCCGCGTAGGAAACCGCGCATCACATCGCGGCCAGCGGGTTGCCGGACTAGTGTTGATATCGGTTACCGGCGGGTAGCGTAGGTTGGCGACACGGCTTCGGCCCCGACCGGAGATCCCGGCCGACTCCCTTAGCCTGTACAACAGAACACCGCCTTTACCGTGCAGCTCGAGCGCATGCCCGAAGACCACAAACGCCGTCTACACCCCGACGCCGCGTCGGCGGGAGGAGTCGAGCATGAACAGGAAACCGGAATCGCAGTTCCTCGGCCCCGAGCAGCGCGCGACGGCATGGGAGCGCTTCGGCAAGGATCACTTCGATGTGGTCGTCGTCGGTGGCGGTGTGGTCGGCTCCGGCATCGCGCTCGACGCCGCGACCCGTGGTCTGAAGGTCGCGCTGGTCGAGGCGCGTGATCTCGCCTCCGGCACCTCCAGCCGGTCCTCGAAGATGTTCCACGGCGGTCTGCGGTACCTGGAGCAGCTGGAGTTCGGACTGGTGCGTGAGGCCCTGCGAGAGCGCGAACTCGCACTGTCCACCCTCGCGCCGCATCTGGTGAAACCGCTGCGCTTCCTCTACCCGCTGACCCATCGCGGCTGGGAGCGCCCGTACGTGGCGGCCGGACTGGTGCTCTACGACACCATGGGCGGCGCGAAATCCGTTCCCGGCCAACATCATCTATCCCGGCACGCCGCATTGCGGCTGGCCCCCGGCCTGCGCAGCGATTCGCTGATCGGCGGCGTCAGCTATTACGACACCGTCGTCGACGACGCCCGCCACACCATGATGGTCGCCCGCACCGCCGCGCACTACAGCGCGGTGATCCGCACCTCCACCCAGGTCGTCGGTTTCCTGCGCGAGGCCGACCGGTTCGTCGGGGTGAAGGTGCGCGACAGCGAGGACGGGCGCACCGGCGAGATCCGCGCGCATGTGGTGATCAATGCGACCGGAATCTGGACCGATGAGGTGCAGGCGCTCTCGCACAATCGCGGTCGCTTCCACGTGCGCGCCTCCAAGGGGGTGCACATCGTGGTGCCGCGCGACCGCATAGTCAGCGATGCCGCGATCATTCTGCGCACCGCCACTTCGGTGCTGTTCGTGATTCCGTGGGGTGCGCACTGGATCATCGGCACCACCGATACCGACTGGAATCTGGATCTGGCCCATCCGGCGGCGACCAGGGCCGATATCGACTATCTGCTGAACCGGGTCAACCAGGTGCTGGTCACGCCGCTCACCCCCGGTGATATCGACGGCGTCTACGCGGGTCTGCGGCCTTTGCTCGCAGGCGAAAGCGATTCGACATCCAAGCTGTCGCGTGAGCACGCCGTCGCGCGGGTGGCACCGGGGCTGGTCGGCATCGCGGGCGGCAAGTACACCACCTACCGGGTAATGGCCTATGACGCGGTGGACGAAGCGGCCCAGGATATTCCGGCGCGCGTCTCGCCATCCATAACCGCGAAGGTCCCGCTGCTCGGCGCCGACGGCTATTTCGCGCTCATCAATCAGACGGTGCAGCTTGCCGACGCATACGGCGTGCATCCGTACCGGATCAAGCATCTGCTCGATCGCTACGGCTCGCTCATCGACGAGGTGATGGCCATGGCCGATGGCAAACCCGAACTGCTGCAACCGATTATGGACGCACCGTCGTATCTGCAGGTGGAGGCCGTGTACGCGGTGGCGGCGGAGGGCGCGCTGCACCTCGAGGATATTCTGGCCCGCCGGACCAGGATTTCCATCGAATATTCGCACCGCGGCGCCAACTGCGCCGAGCAGGTGGCCCGGCTGGTTGCGCCGGTGCTCGGCTGGGATAATGACGAAATCGATTGGGAGGTCAGGACTTACCAGGCCCGGGTCGCGGCCGAGATCCGTTCCCAGACCCAGCCGGACGACGAATCCGCCGACGCCCTGCGCATCGTGGCCCCCGAACCGCGCCCGGAGATTCTGGAACCGGTCCCGTTGGACACCTGAGGATTACCCGATCGGCGGTGGTGGAAGCACGATCGATGCGATGGTGCCGCCACCGGCGGCCGGTTCCATTGTCGCGGTGCCGCCGTGCAATTCGGCGATCCACGCCACCAGAGCCAATCCGATGCCGCTGCCGCGACCGGCGGTCACCCCGCGCTGGAACGGATTGCTCGACAGCTGTGGCGTCAGGCCCGCGCCGTGGTCGCGCACGCTGACGCGGCCGTCGGCCACATGCACCTCAACGGGCGCACCATGATTGACCGCGCCGTGGGTGATCGCGTTCTCGATGAGATTGCGCACCGCCAGGCTCAACAGATTCGGATCGCCGACCACCACAGTGGGATCGGCCCGCAGCACGATACCGGCCTTCGGGAACTCCTCGACCACCGATTCGGTGAGCTGATCCAGCAGCAGCTGCACCTGCTCCATGGTGGTGACGCCCGCCTGCATCCGGGCGCGCGCCAACAGTCCGGCGACGATCCGCTCCATCCGTGCGCCCAGCGCCCTGGCATCGACCAGCGCCCGCTCGACCTCATGCGGATTGCGACGGCGCGGCGCGGTGACCAATCCGAGAGTCGTGAGCGGTGTCCGCAATTCGTGCGCGGCGTCGCCGAGGAAGCGCTCCTGCTCTTCGAGCATGACGATGGCCTGGCGCATGCTCCGACTCGCGAGCAGATGTCCGGCCACCGCGGACAGTGCGACCAGCGTGAGCCCGCCGACAACGAGCCCCCAGATCAGCAGGGCCCGATCACGGTCGAACATACCGGGATTCGTGCCCGCGATGACGACCGCCTTGGTCTTGGAGTCCTCCCACGTGATCGGTGTCGCCGCGATCCGGACCGGGCGACCGGCACCGTCGTATCCATCGCGGAAGATGGTTTCATCGGCCAGGTCGGCATCATCGGCGAGTCCCGCGGCACCGTCGTCCTTGGGCAGCCAGGAGCGCAGATGTGCGAAGTCCTCCTGCCACTTGCCATCGCCCGGCGAACTGAGCACCAGCACCGCCATCTCACCATTGGCGAGTGCGTCGTTCTCGAGCTGGCTCACATCGATGGTTTCCTCGCCCTCGGGCAGGTTGACGGCGCGGACGAGCCCGCTCACCACCCGGTCGAGGGAATCATCGAGGGCGCTCGCGCGTGAGCGGGCGTCGATAGTCGCCGCGACAATGCCGAGAATGATCAGACAGGTCGCGGTGATCGCGGTGATCAGCGCGGTGAGCTGCCAGCGGGTGCGGCGCAGCCGGGCCACGGCGGGGCGGGCGTCCGCCGTGGAGATCAAGGTGCGAATGGGTCACTTCCGATCATGAAGCCGGTGCCGCGCACGGTTTCGATGACCGGCGGCGCGCCGAGCTTGCGGCGCAGTTGCGCGACCACGGCGTCGACGACATTCGATGCGGGTTCGGCCATTTCGTCCCAGCAGCATTCGATCAGCTCCGAGCGCGAGACGACGTTGCCGGCCCGGGTGGCGAGCAGTTCGAGGACGGCGAATTCCTTCGGCGTCAGCGAGCGCAGGATGCCCGCGCGCTGCACCCGACGGCGCGGCAGGTCGATATCTATATCGCCGAGCAGGATCCGGGCCGGTGCCGGATGCTCGCGCCGCCGCGACAGCGCCCGGACCCGCGCCGCTAGTTCGGGCAGTGCGAAGGGTTTGACGAGATAGTCGTCGGCGCCGCTGTCGAATCCGGCGATGCGATCGGCCAGTGCGTCGCGGGCGGTGAGCATCAGCACCGGAACCCGCTGGCCCCTGGCGCGATGCGCCGAAACCAATTGCAGGCCATCGCCGTCGGGCAGGCCACGATCGACGACGAGGACGTCATAGACATTGACGGAGATCTTGAAATCCGCATCCGCGAGGTTGGGTGCGAGGTCGACCGCGAAACCGGCCGATCGCAGTCCCGCGGCGACTTCGTTGCCAAGACCCGCATCATCCTCGATCACCAGCACCCGCACGAGGTCCGAGAATAAGGTACTGCGCACTCCGTGCGCAGGCCGGAGTCCAAGTGGCCGACCCCCTGCCGGCCACTCGATCCGCAAGTGGTGCTCAGTAGGTGTAGAGATCCCAGCCGTCGGCGACCTCGCGGCACTCCCACTGGGTGCCACCGGTCTTCGGCGAATTCCCGTCGGCGGCGCAGGCATCGTAGGTCGCGTAGTTGCCGATGAAGGGGGTGTGCATCGGGGTCGGCGCGGCCGAGGCAACACCGGCGCCCGCGGCGACGGCACCGAGGGCGAACATTCCGGCGGCGATTGCGGAGCGGATCTTCATGGTCGTTTCCTCTCGTTCTCGCGGGTCGTTCCCGCGCTGGAACAAGAAAACCAATGCGTCCATGAGAATTTCGTGATGTAGGTGAAACCGCAGTTCAGTGCGTATCTTTCGGTGCCTCGACGTGAATCGCCCACCAGACGAGGGACCGAATATAGTGCAGCACAAGCTCATCCGGATATTGCTGCGCATCGGCCAGGTGCAGTCGGGCCAGCTCCTCCAATGCCGCGAGCAGGATGCGCTCGGTCGCGCCGTTCGGATCGACCGTGACCCCGGCATAGCGCGACAGCTGGCGCGCGCCGATGGCCCGCGCATAGGCCCGGCCGAGTTCGAGCCGGTCGCGCAGATCGGGTGGTCCGCCGTCGGGTGGGCTGAGAATGATCCGCCAACTGGTCGGCGCGGTGTGCAGATAGGCGAGGATGCCGCGGCCGAGCTCATCGACGTCGTCGGCGGTACCGGTCCGATCGACACTGCCGATGCCGGCGAGTGCAATCGCCGATTCCCGATCCACCAGGGCGGTCATCAGCCCGGACAGATCGGTGAACTGCTGATACACAAGGGCTCTCGCGACCTGTGCCTCGCGCGCGACCCGTTCGATGCTCACCGCGCCGAAGCCTTCGGCGGCGACGATATCGCGCGCCACGTCCAGTAGCTGTGCGCGCCGGTCGGCCGCGGACATGCGGCGCTTGGGCGTGGTGCATGGCTTCGCGCTGGGGTGCTCGGACGTCGAGCGCTCCGTGGTCACGGCACTGACGGTAGCGCAAGCAGCAGATCCACCGCCTTGGCGGCGCTCTGCACCGCGCTCTCCATGGTGGCCGACCAGTCGGTCGCGGTCCAGTCACCGGCCAGTACCAGCGTCGGTATCGAGGTGCGCTGGTCCGGGCGCAGGCCGTGGGTGCCGACTACCTGCGAGAAGGTTGCTTTCGGCAGCCGAACCACGTGTCCCTGAACGACCTTCGCGTTTTCCGCGGCGGGGTAGTAGTGGCGCAGCAGCCGCATCTGCTCGTCGAGGATCTCCTCGGTGGTCTTGTGGATCTGTTCGTAGGCACCGCTGGTGGTCAGGCAGTACAGCCAGGCCCGCTCGGTGCTGCGGCCGGTCATCAACTGCCGGTCGAAGACCTCGTCGATAATGCCGGTGCCGCCGATCAGCGCCTCGAATTCGGCCTTGGTGCCGAGCGGACGGTCCAGGTAGAGGTTGGTGCTGACAATCGGCGTGTAGCCCAATTTGTCCGCGGCGGCGTAGATTTCGGCATGTTCGGGCAGTTCGTCGAGAAGTCCGCCGATATTCGAATTCGGCACCGCGCAGACGACGGCATCGGCCGGGACGACCGATCCGTCGGCGAGTACCACCCCGGTCACTGCGCCATTGTCGATATTGATGCGGCGAGCCACCGCGCGGTGGCGGACCTCGACACCGAATTTCTCGAAAACCCTTTGGGCGCCGCTGATGAAGAGCGTATCGAGGTCGGTGGTCGGGTAGCCGATGGTGACCGCCCTGCGGTGTTCGATCCCGAGCCGGATGCCGGTTGCCAGCAAATCGGCGAGGATCTTGGCCGATTCCTGCTGCACCGGCTCGGCCGCGAGACCGAGAGCGAGCCAGTCCCACAACGCTTCTCGCGCCGCGGCGGGCATACCCACCCGGTTGAACCACTGTTCGGTGGTGAGGTCGGCCAGGTCGGCGGGCTGGTGCAGGCTCTGCCAGCCCAGTCGCACGGTGGCGCGGGCCGCGCGCAGCCGATCGAGCAGGCTCGCGTCGGGATGTGCGCCGAACAGGGTGCGCCATGCGCCCCAGCCCTTGGTCGACATGAACACGCTGCGCCCGCCGGGCCAGCGCAGCGTCCCACCGTGCGGGAAGGCGACGTGCTCGCGGGTGCCGACACTGGTCAGATAGCGGAACAGATGCTCATAACCGCTGGCGATCACGTGTTGGCCGTTATCGGGGAGGTCGTCGACCGCGTCGACCTTCATCGCATGCGTCCGGCCGCCCAGCCTGCCACGACGTTCCAACAGGATGACCTGCTTGCCCGCCTCGGCCAGCCAGACCGCGGATGCGAGTCCGGCCAGGCCGCCACCGATGACCACGTACTGCCGCGGATCCTGCACGATGCCCTCCCAATTAACTTACACTTTGCAAGTTAACCGGGAGTGCTTGGGCCGTCAAGGGTTTCGGGGTCTTCTAAACGACAACCTGCTCCAGGGCGTGGAATTCGATCGAGCTGTGCGCGGAGAACACCGTGACCTCATCGCCGTGGTCGCGCACGAGGTGGTGCACTCGCATCAGGAAAGCTCCTGTTCGAAGGTGGTGCGCAGATGAGCGGCGACCGCCCGCAGCGGGGCGGAATCGCGCTGGGTCTTGGCGAGCAGCAGGGCGCCCTCGATCATGGCGAGGGCGACGGTGGACAATTCCGTGGCGCGCGGCCGGTCGATCCCCTTGTCCCGCAGGAACTTTTCGATCGACACCCGCCAGGATTCGAAACCGGTGACGCAGGCCTGCCTGATCGGTTCGCTCGCGCGTCCGGCGTCGAGTGCGATGGTCGCGATCGGGCAGCCGCGTTCGAAGTCGGAATCGACCAGCGGTGCGGTCAGGGCGTCGAAGACGGCATTGATATCACCGCCATTGGCGAGGATCGCGTCGAGTTGGTCGTGCAGTTGTTTGCCCGACTGGGCGAGGGCCTCCGCGGCGAGCTGTTCCTTGCCGCCCGGAAAGTGGAAATACAGCGAGCCCTTGGGTGCGCCGCCCGCGCTGACGAGTTGATTCAAGCCGGTGGCGTGATAGCCCTGGGTATGGAAGAGGTCGGCCGCGGCATCGATGAAGCGTTGGCGCGAGTCGGTGCGAGGTGCCACCTGCCTTACGGTACGTTAACTATGACGACCGGTCTAGTGAGCTCTGGAAACTGACGCACCGTCGATGTGGTGGGTGGTGTTGGTTGCGGGGTGCTCGCGTCGCCGACGGGTGAAAATGCGTGCAGGAGTAGATAACTGAAAACCGCGGTCGCGGCGATGGTGAGCAGCGCGGTGAACAGCCGACTGGCAATCGCGATCGCGCGACGCGCGTCCGTGCCCATTGCTATCACTCTTGCCAGCTCCTCGTTGCTTGTCCGTGTTCCAAGGTGCTAGTCGTTGAAAATTGGACAAGTGTTAGCAACTGAATGGCAAATGAATCTGCTGACTCTTGTGTGCGACGGCGCTCAGGTGGGTTCGGGCTGGCACCGCGGGCAGAAGTAGATGCCGCGCTCGCGCTGGATGATGCGGTCGGACTGGGTGATCCGTGCGGTTCGACCGGGCTTGGGCTCGGCTTCGGGTTCGCCGAGCAGATGGACGACCATGCGGGTGCCGCAACGCTGGCACGGGCGGCGGGCCCGGCCGTATGCCAGTGGCCGCCATGGCGGTTCGGTGGCGGCCTTGGTGAGTACGCGATGCGCCTCGTGCACCAGTGCGAGCAGGTCAGGGACCGCGCCGACCGGGGTGGTCGGGTGCACGCGGCGCAGGAAACAGATCTCGCTGCGGTAGATATTGCCGATGCCGGCCAGATTGCGCTGGTCGAGCAGGGCAAGGCCGATCGGCTGGGCCGGATACCGGGACAGCCGCCGCACCGCCTCGGTCACATCCCAGTTGTCGCCGAGCAGGTCCGGACCGAGATGGTCGGTGGCGGTGTGTTCGTCCGCGCGCCGCAGTACCTCGACGGTACCGAGCGAAAAGCCCACCGCCTCGGTGTCGTCGGTGCCGAGCACCAGCCGGGCGGTGACCGGCGGTCGCGTCCACCGCTCACCGGCGCAGTAGGTCCGCCACTCGCCCTCCATCTTCAGGTGGGTGTGCACGCTGACCTCGTCGGTTCTGACGAAAAGATGTTTGCCATAGCTGGCGACACCATCGACCCGCTGTCCGACCAGATCCACCGTGGCATAGCGCGGCACCCGGAAGTCGCTGCGGATCAGCGTCTTTCCCGCCAATGCGAGCCGCAGTCGGGCCGCGGTCAGGAAAACGGTGTCGCCTTCAGGCATGGTTCGACCATAGGCCGGTCGGGATCGAACGGATCATCGTCGGCTCCGTACAGGTCCGCTCGCGGCCGCGTCGGGTCCTGCATCGCCGCGGAGTCCGGGGCCGTGCGGTGGTCCCCCGTCGGGTCACGGCTTGCTCCGTAGTCGCAGGCCGCGCGGAGTCGTCGAGAATCCGGCCTCGGTCAGGAAACCGGCGAAGGTATTGCCGTGCACCGTTTCTCCGTCGACTCGGTCGATCACCAAGGAGTCGACGCGGCGGTCGCGCACCAGATCGGCCAGCGCGGTCGCCGCGGCTTGGCGAGTGTTCGGGTCCTCGGTGAAGGTGAGCAGGGTTTTGCCGCCGCGCTCCAGGTACAGCGCCAGTTCGCCGTCGATGAGTACGACTATCGCGCCCGCCTTGCGTCCGGGGCGGTGGCCAGCGCCCTCGGACGGACCCTTCGGCCAGGGGAGTGCAGCGCCGTAGGGGTTCGCGGGGTCGCTGGCGGCCAAGGCGAATGCGGTGCTTCGGCGTGGTCTGCTGGTGACCTGGCGGGCGCGATCGGTATCGAAGGAGCGCAGCCGGTCCACCACATCGGTGGTGGAGAACTGGGCGCCGCCGAGCGAATCGACGAAATAGCCACGGCGGCACCGGCCGCGATCCTCGAATTCGGTGAGCACGCGGTACATCAGCGCGAAGCCGCCGGGCACGCCCTCGTTCTGCACCGAGCCGCGGGTCAGCACGCCGTATCGCTCCAGCAGGGTGTCGGCGGTCGCGTGAGCGCGCAGGGTGTTGTCGGCCACCCGTTCCGGTAGTAGCGACCAGCGGCCCGCCACCGCGGGTGGTCCCGACCTGGTCGGCAGGTTCGGCCGCGGCAGATACGCCCGTCCGCGCGGTGCCCGCCGCGGCGTGCGATGGGCGGTTGTGGTCCGTGCCGTACCCGAGAGCAGCGCACGCACGGGTGCGAATGTGTCACCGGAGACGACGCCCGCCCAGACGAGCTCCCACAGCGCGGCCGCGACCTGTGGGTCGTCGAGTAGTCCGGTGGCGTCGGCGAGCTGCCGGAAGAAGTACGCGCCGCCGCCGTGCAGGACCGGTGGAAGTCGCGGTGGCGCACCGCCTCGGCCCGCCGGGCGGTCCGGCTCCGCGGAAACTCCCGGTGCCGCCTCATCATCCAGCGATACGACCTGGTCGGTGCCCGATCCTGGTGCATCGAGCGGTCTCTGCCCATCGGAATCGATGGGAGTCCATGGCGTGATCGATGCCCCCAATGCGCTGAGCAGGCGCAGGTGTACCTCGGACAGCTCGATCTCGTCGGCGGGGGTCAGGGTGAACGGTGCCTGATCGGCCATATGCAGTGCGATCCAGCCGTCCTTCGCGGTAATGGCACCGTGTCCGGACCAGATGACCTCGCCGGTGGCCATCAGTTCGTCCAGCATGGCGGGGGAGTAGTCGCGGACCCGGGCGGGCAGTACGAGCGACTCCCACGCGGAGGCGGGAATCGGCACTCCCGCAAGCTGTTCCACCACGGCCGCGACCCCGTCGACGCCGCGCAGTTCACCGGTGCCGATGTGCTGCCAGGCGGGCAGGAAGCGGCCGAAGGCGGCGGTGGCGACCGGCTCCACCTCGTGCCGGGCGGCCGCGAGCGAGCGGCGGCGCAACCGGCGCAGCACCTGTGCGTCACACCACTCCGAACCGCTGGCAGCAGGGGTGAATTCGCCTTCTACCACACGTTTTTCAATGACCAGCCGATGCAGCGCGGTCGCGGCGACCGCGGTGCCGAGGCCGAAGCGGGCGGCCACCGCCTCGGTGGTGAACGGTCCATGGGTGCGGGCGTAGCGCCCGATCAGATCGCCGAGCGGGTCGGCGACCGGTTCGATGAAGGCGGCCGGGGTGCCGATCGGCAGCGGTACGCCGAGCGCATCGCGCAGGCGTGCGGCGTCCTCCACCGCCACCCACCAGGTTCGACCGGCGAAGGTAACCTCCAGCGCGCGCTTGGCCTGCAGCAGGCTGGCGAACCATTCGGGCGCGTCACCATGCGGTGCGACAGTGGGCCCGGCCTCGCTCGGCTCGTCATCGTCGAGCGCAACGGCAGCCGCCGCACCGACACACCGCAGCGTGGCCTCCTCGGCGGTGAGCGGTCCGAGCAGCCGCAGCAGATCGGCCAGTCCCTCCGCATCCCGCGCCTGCCGTTCGGGGGTGAGCCGCTGCAACTCCTGCTCGGTCTGCTCGATAACGCTGGCGTCCAACAGTTCTCGCAGCTCCACCCGGCCGAGCAGTTCGGCGAGCAGACTCGAATCCAGTGACAGCGCGGCGGCCCGGCGCTCGGCCAGCGGACTGTCACCGTCGTACATGAACTGCCCGATGTAGTCGAACAGCAGGGAATTGGCAAAGGGCGAGGGTGTCGCGGTTTCCACCTCGATTAGTCGCACCTGACGCCGCGCCACCCGCCCGAGCAGATCCCGCAGTGACGGCAGATCGTAGACGTCACGGAGACATTCGCGCACCGTCTCCAACAGGATCGGAAAGTCCGGGAACTTCCGAGCCACATCGAGCAACTGCGCCGACCGCTGCCGCTGCTGCCACAATGGCGCGCGCTTACCGGGATCGCGCCGGGGCAGCAGCAGCGCCCGCGCCGCGCACTCCCGGAACCGCGACGCGAACAGTGCCGACCCGCCGACCTGCTCGGTGACGATCTCGTCGATCTCATCGGGATCGAAGACGAACAGTTCCGCACCTGGCGGATCGTCGGTGGTATCGGGCAGCCGTACCACAATGCCGTCATCGGAGGCGTTGGGCGACACATCGACCCCGAACCGCTCCCGCAACCGCGCCCCGATCGCCAATGCCAATGGCGCGTGCACCGGCAGCCCGTAGGGCGAATGCAATACCAGCCGCCAGTCGCCGAGTTCGTCACGGAACCGCTCGACGATCAGCGTCTTGTCGGTGGGCAATTGGCCGGTGGCCGTGCGCTGCTCGTCGAGCAGGGCCACCAGGTTGACGGTCGCATTGTCGTCGAGGCCCGCACCGCGGATGAGCTCGTCGGTCACCGGGTCGGCTGACGTCGTCCGGGCGCTCTTCTTTCCGTTGCCCCTGGTTCCGGGATCCGAATCCGGATCGGACTCGATTCGCCGCGGCGCGGGTGCACCGGCCTTGCGGATGAATTCGCCGAGTGCGGCGCCGAGTTCGGCGGGGCGTCCGAGTCCGTCGCCGTGCCAGAACGGCAACCGTCCCGGCTGCCCGAACGCGGGCGTGACCAGCACCCGGTCGAAGGTGATCTCCTCGATGCGCCAGCTGGTCGCGCCGAGCGCGAAAACATCGCCCACCCGCGATTCGTACACCATCTCCTCATCGAGTTCACCCACCCGCGAGGCCTTTTCGCCGACCATGTAGACCGCGAACAGCCCACGGTCCGGAATCGCGCCGCCGGAAGTCACCGCCAGTCGTTGCGCTCCGGGCCGACCGGTGAGCGTGCCCGCGTCGCGGTCCCACACCAGCCGCGGCCGCAGCTCGGCGAACTCATCCGACGGATAGCGACCGGCGAGCAGATCGAGTACCGACTCGTACGCCGACCGGGGCAGTGCGGCGTAACTGCCGGTGCCGCGCACGGTTTCGAACCACGCGTCGACATCGATCGGTTCGAGCGCACAGGCCGCGACGGTCTGCTGGGCCAGAATGTCCAAGGGATGCGCCGGAATCTGCAGCGCCTCGATCTGCCCCGCCGTCATCCGCTGCGAGGCGACCGCGCAATGGATGACATCGGTGCGATGCTTCGGGAACAGCACTCCGCGCGAGATCTCGCCGACCTGGTGTCCGGCCCGCCCGACCCGCTGCAATCCGCTGGCCACCGACGGCGGCGCCTCCACCTGCACCACCAAATCGACCGCGCCCATATCGATGCCGAGTTCGAGACTGCTGGTGGCCACCACGCAGCGCAGCCGTCCGATCTTGAGATCGTCCTCGATGATCGCCCGCTGCTCCTTGCTCACCGAACCGTGGTGCGCGCGGGCCAGCAGCGGTTCCGCGCCATGGATCACTTCGGTGGACGCACCCAGCTGGGCAGGCGGTTTGTGGTCCAAGTCGACCGCATCGCCGAGCCGAGCCGCGTAGGCCTCGTTGAGCCGCGCAGTCAGCCGCTCGGCGAGCCTGCGTGAGTTCGCGAAGACGATCGAAGACCGGTGTTGCAGTACCAGATCCACGATCGCCTCGTCCACATGCGGCCAGATCGAGCCGGGCTGATCGGAGTCGCCCGGCTCGGTCATATCCGCGATCGGCACACGCACGGACAGATCGAAGGTCTTGGGCGCGGGCGGCGAGACAATGGTGATGGGCGCATTTCCCACCAGGAATCGTCCGACCTCCTCGGGCGGCCGCACCGTCGCGGAGAGGCCGATCCGCTGGGCGGGCCGCTCGGTCAGCAGATCCAACCGGGCCAGCGACAGCGCCAGATGCGCACCGCGTTTACCACCCGCAATGGCATGCACCTCGTCCACGATGACCGTGCCGACCTCGCGCAGCGTCTCCTTGGCCGCCGAGGTGAGCATGAGGAACAGCGATTCGGGCGTGGTGATCAGAATGTCGGGCGGTGTGCGCTGCATCGATCGCCGATCCGCCGCACTGGTATCGCCGGAGCGGACACCGACGCTGATCGCGGGCGGATCCAGCCCCAGCCGTTTGGCGGTCTGGGTGACCCCGACCAGGGGTGCCCGCAGATTTCGCTCGACATCCACCGCCAGTGCCTTGAGCGGTGACACATAGAGCACCGAGGTGCCGCGCGTCGTCTTCCCCTCCGGCTTCGCCCTGGTTGCCAGCTGATCGATGGCCCACAGAAATGCCGACAGCGTCTTACCCGAACCGGTCGGTGCGACGACCAACGTGTGTTCACCTGCGGCAATGGCTTTCCACGCGCCGAGCTGGGCGGCCGTCGGCGCGGGAAAGGCGCCGTCGAACCACTCCTGGGTCGCGGTGGAGAACTGAGCCATAGCATCAGTGTGCACCTGGGCACCGACAGCCCGGCGGGCGCTGGTGAAACGCTCGAGTTCGGCAAATGGCCCGCGGCGGCAGGAGAGTCCGAGCGAAGGGTTGGCAATCGAAGTACGACCACCACTGCCGCGCCGTACGCTTCCAACCGTGCAGAAGGTGCTCAGACTCGACCTGGTCAGCCATGGTATGACCGAGGCGATGCGAAAGGCACGTTTTCCAGTCGACGAGTCGCTGACCGAGGCCGGTCGCCGAGCAATCGCGGCAAGTGGGCGCCTGACCGCGGCTCGAGTACTCACCGGACCCGAGCGCAGAGCCGTGGAAACCGCTGCGCTGATGGGACTTCCGGGCGAGGAGGACACTCGACTACGCGATCTGGACGCGGGCGCGTGGCGCGGAGGTGAGTTGATGTCGGTGCCGCAGGACGAGCTGTACGCCTGGCTGACCGACCCGCAATTCCGTGGCCACGGCGGCGAATCCGTGATCGATGTGGTCGAGCGGACCCGGTACTGGATGGCCGAAATCGCTTCCGAGGGCATGTCGACCATCGCGGTCACCCACCCGGCGGTAATCCGTGCGGCGCTGTTGGTGACCCTGGACGCGCCGCCGAAATCGTTCTGGCGGATCGACATTCCGCCGGGCAGCGTCACCCGGCTGCACTACCGCGGCGAATGGACGTTGCACTTCACGGCGTGAGATTCGTACTCATCCCGCGCAGCGGTCCCGCACCGACCGTCACGAGCAGCCGTACCGCGTCGGTGATCAGCCGAGCGGGTATCGAAGGATCAACGGCCCGTTGCATGCCCAGGCCGATCCCCATGCTCAGGACCGCGGTCGCGGCATCTTCGGCGGGCATCGGCAGTGGGATTGCGATCGTGTCCGAGAGTGTCTGCAGCTGTGCCGCGACGGCCCCGCGCATCATGGCGAGGCTGGAGACCAGTGCGGCCTGCAGTTCCGGATCGTCGCGGGCAACGGTGGCGAATTCGAATTCGAGCAGGGTCCAGCCGACGTCGCCGATGGTCCGCTCGGCCCATTCGTGGAACCGCGCCAGCTGATCGTCCAAGGTCTCGCCCGCCGCGAGCAGATCGGTCACCTCGCCGAATTTCGTCGCGTGGATCAGGGCCAGTACCTCCAGGCACAGCTCCTTCTTGGTGCGGAAATTCGAGTAGACCGCACCCTTCGAATAGCCCGCCTCCTCGGCGACGCGCTCGAGGCTGGTCTTGGCATAGCCCTCGGCCAGGAAGAGGTCGCGTGCGGTCGCGATCAGGTCGGCCCTGGTGCGGGCCTGACTTTCGGACCGGGTCAGACGTGCCATATCGGTGATTCTACGTACCGATAGATTTCAGATACTGAAGGTATTTGAATTCTGCTAGTGTTTGGAACCATGGGTAACAAGAACGGGTCGCAGCGGCGCGGCCTGGCTATCGGCTGCGGTGGCACGCTGGGGTTCGCCTGGATCGTCGCCGCGCTGGCCGCCACCCGCGACGTGCTGGACTGGGATCCGCGCGAGGCGGATGTGCTGATCGGCACGTCCGCGGGTGCGGAGACGGTCACCATGCTCGGCAGCGGCATCGCGGTGGATGAACTCGTCGCGATGCAGCGCGGGACGTCGGCGAATCCGGTTCTGCTCGCGCATATGCGGGCCGAGCCCGGACGGTTCCCACCGCTGCCCCGGCCGCGGCCGGGTGAGTTGGGCCTGAGCTTGCGTGCGCCGAAGACCGGACAGCGATTGCTGACCGCGGGCAGCGGGCTGCTGCCGGTGGGCGGTGGCGATGCGAGTTGGCTGCAGCACCTGGCGGATCGGCTGAATCCGGGCCGGTCCTGGGTATCCCATCCCGCCACGTGGCTGGTGAGCATGGATTACGCGACGGGAGCACGGGTTCCGTTCGGCGCACCCGATGCGCCACCGGCCGACCTGGGTGCGGCGCTGCGCGCGTCCTGGGCGGTGCCCGGCTGGTTCCCGCCCGTATCGATCGCGGGGCGACGCTTCGTCGACGGCGGCGCCGGATCGACCGCATCGGTGGATCTGCTCGCGGCACAACAACTCGATGAGGTGCTGGTGCTCGCGCCGATGGCCTCCGTCGACAAGGTTCCCGCGACCGGTCCCGGCCATTTCCTGGAACGGCAGCTGCGCAATCGGATGAGCGCCCAGCTCGCGGCCGAGGTTGCTGTGCTGCGCGCGGCCGGCACCCGCGTGCTGGTAATCGGCGCCACCGCGGCCGATCTCGCGGTGATGGGCCCCAACTTCATGGACGCCCGTCGCCGCCTCGCGACATTCGAACACAGTCTGCACAGCACCCGAACGGCGCTGGAACAAGGAGAATTCGCATGAAAATCCTCGGTCACGGTTATCCGGATATCGATCTGAAGGGCGCGCGAGTACTGATCACCGGCGCGGGCCGCGGCATCGGCCGGTCGACCGCGGAGCTGTTCGCGGACGCGGGCGCTCAGGTCGCGATCGCCGATGTGGACACCGCCGCGGCGGAATCCACCGCGGCTGCGATCGGCGCACGCGCATACGAGCTCGACGTGCGTGCCCGCGATCGATGGGACAAGGTTGTCGCCGACTTCGGTGTGGTGGACGTGCTCGTCAATAATGCGGGTGTCATGCCAGCGGGCGCGTTCCTCGACGAACCCGATGCGGTCGGCCACGCCACCTTCGATATCAATGTCTGGGGCCTCATCCACGGCATGCGCGCCGTGGTGCCCGGCATGATCGAGCGCCGCCGCGGCCACGTCGTCAATGTCGCCTCGCTTGCGGGCAAGGTGCCGGTGCCCGGCCTCGCCGTCTACAACGCCAGCAAGTTCGCCGCCGTTGGCCTGTCCGCCGCAACCCGTTTGGAGTTCGCGCCGCAGGGCGTCAGCGTCAGCTGCGTCATGCCATCGGCGGTACGCACCCGCCTCTCCTCGGGCCTGACCCTCGGCAAGGGCATGCCCACCGTCGACCCGGAAGACGTCGCCGCGGCCGTCCTGCAAACCTGCCACACCCGCAAGGCCGAGGTAGCCGTCCCGAACTACCTTGCCCCCATCGACATAGCCCTGGCCGCCGCTCCTGAACGCGCGGTCCGCCTGGTACGCAGGCTCTTCGACGGCGACCGCGCCCTGCACCCCGCCGATGGCGAAACCCGCGCGAAGTACGAACAGCAGGTTCGTTCGATCATCGAATAACCAGCCGTACCACGAAAACGGTCCCGGAGAACATCTCCGGGACCGCTTTGATTTCAGCAGCTGGTCGGGACCGGATCACCGCGGAAGCGGGCTTCCACGTAGTTCCACGCGTCGGCGAAACCGGCGACCGCGGTGGTCATATGCTCCGCGATTTCATAGGGGTGGAAGTCGATCGGCGCGCCCGCCTTGCAGTAGCGGTCGGCGACCTCGGCCACCGGATTGAAGAAGGTCAGCGTGTCGAAGCGGCCCTGCCAGATAAAGGTGGGAACCGTTGGAACTCCGGGGAAGTACCGCAAGCTGTTCTCCCGCAACACCGCCCGCGCCTCCGGACTGTCCATCAGACTCTTCGACGCCGCCATCTGCTCGGCACTGCGGAAGGCCCCGTGGAACAGCAGGAAGCGACGGCAGGCGTCGTGCGTGAATTCGCGGAACCACAAACCGTTCTGGTTGAGCTGATCCGAAATCGGCAGCCGGTTCGGGTATTCGCGCTCCAAGCCCATGGCGGCGGCGAAGGCCAACCCGAAGCCGGGGTGCGGTTCGAAGCCGAGGGCGAGGGCCATCTCCTCCATATCGGCGGGGATGCCGCCCGCGACCGCGGCGGTTAGCTTCAGGTCGGGGGCGTAGGTGGGTTGCAGCGCGGCCGCCCAGGCGGTGGCCATGCCGCCGCCGGAATAGCCCGCGATCGCGACCGGTGAGTTGGCCAGACCGAGGTCGGCCACCTTCTGCACGGCCTTGACGCTGTCCAGCGTCATCATGCCGCTCAACCGCGCCGCACCGTAGGCAGAGGTGGGGCCGAGGTAGTCGGGCAGTGAGATCGCCCAGCCGCGGCCGATGGGCAGCATGGCGCCGGGCGCGTCCTGCAGTTCGCCATTGAACAGTGACCGCGATGGATTGCACTGGGTGCCAAGGGAATTGATCAGCGCCTGATAGGAGACCAGCGGTGGGTTCTTGACACCGGCCGGGAGCAGTACGGTGGTCACGCCCATGACCGGGTTGCCCTGCGAGTTGGTGGAGCGGAACGCCACCTGCCAGCCCTCGGTGCCGACATAGGGTCCGGTATCGATCTTGCGGGTGCGCACCACGTCGCCGGGCTGTAGCGCACCGAGATCGGCCGGTGCACCGTAGAAGGGATCGGGGTCGGGGGTCGGGTAGAGCGGATCGGCCTGCGCTGGCAGGCCCAGCAGCCCGAGCGAGGCGATACTCAGCATCAGGATCGCGATCCTGAAGGGAACTCTGGACAAGACTTTCCTTCGATGGTCAGCCGCCACCGACCATACGACCGAAGGCCCCGAGACACCTCGGCCGACGTCGGACCGGCACTACAAGGGGGATTCGCAGCGAACTACCTCGTTCACTGCACGGATCGGAAGAAGGAACCGGCGGCCGAACCGAACGCGAGCCGATCGCGGCAGACTTCTCGCACCTCCTTCGGCTCCGCGGCCACCCGGTTGCCGCGAGAAGCGACACCATCCGCTGCGAAATTAGCGCAATGCCGGGCGATTTCGCGATGCGATTTCGGCGGAATGAGATACCTCACAATGTGGAAGGCGACCCTATTGCTCCGCGCTCACGATCTTGTGCCGTCGGAACTGCCGCTGGACGGCCGGGCGCGCGGGGCATGACGCCGCTCATTTCCGCTCGCGTGTCCGGGGTCACATTTCACCTCGCATCCTGCATAGCCCGTGCCCACTGCGAAGAGGCGAAATTGAGCAGTCTGCTCAATTGGTTGCACATCAGTTGTGCGTTCAGCTCATCAAGGACAGTATGGCGGCAAGAAATGCTCAACGAGGCGAAGCGTCAGATCGGCGCCTAGCGGACGGGTGGACGATATGACCGAGCTCGCCGACCGCGAACTGATCCCAGCCCCCTATGACCTTGCCGACCGCTACCGCGTCGGCGCGGGCACCGTTGTCCTCACCGGCGTCCAGGCGATCGCTCGACAGCTCGTCGAGCAGCATGTTCGTGATCTGCGCGCCGGACGACGGATCGGCACCTTCGTCTCCGGATATCAGGGCAGCCCGCTGGGCGGCGTCGACAAGATGCTGAACGGTATGCCGAATGTGTTGGCCGAGCACGATATTTCCTTTGTGCCCGGCTTGAACGAGGAACTCGCCGCCACCTCGGTGTGGGGCAGTCAAGCCGATCTGCCCGCGGGCAATGCGACCCATGATGGGGTTGTCGGGGTCTGGTACGGCAAGGGCCCCGGGCTCGACCGCGCGACGGATGCGCTGCGGCACGCCAATATGTACGGCGCCAATGCCCATGGCGGCGTACTCCTGCTGGTCGGCGACGATCCGGCCTCGAAATCCTCCACCGTGCCGGCGGTGAGTGAGCGCTCGTTGGCTGCGATGGGCATTCCGGTGCTGTTCCCACGCAATGCGCGCGAGATCATCACCATGGGTCTGCACGGTGTCGCGCTGTCGCGGGCGTCGGGATGTCTGGTGGCACTGAAGATCGTCGCCGATGTCGCCGATGGCGCGTGGACGGTCGATGGCATGGTGGGCGATATCGATATCACCGTGCCCGAGATCGAATGGGAGGGTACGCCGTTCACCTACCTACAGCGGCCGATGGCCGCGCCGACCGACAGCGTGATCGCCGAGGCGGATCTGTACGGACCGCGCTGGGAGCTGGTCAAGGCCTACAGCACATGCAATGAACTCGATGTCATCGAGGTGAACCCGGCACGTGCCACCGTCGGAATCGCCGCCACCGGAACCACATTCGACGCCGTGCGCCAGGCGCTGATCGATCTCGGCGTCGACGATGACGCACTGCTGCGCGCGGGCGTGCGGCTGCTGCGCATCGGCATGCCGTATCCCATCGCACCCGAGCGGGTCCGGCAGTTCGCCGACGGGCTGGAGCGGATCGTGGTCGTCGAGGATAAGACCGCGTTCATCGAAACCCAGATCCGCGAGATCCTCTATGGCACGACAGCTGCGCCGCAGATCGTCGGTAAGCGCGATGCCGCGAACCGGCCGCTGTTCGCCCAGGACGGCGAGCTCACTTCGGGTCGGATCGCCGCACCGCTGCGCCGCGCGCTCCAGGGCCATCTGGAGATGAAGCGTCCCTTGCCGCAGCCGCTGTCGCTCGCCGTGCTGCCCGCGAAGCGCGCCGCCTACTTCTGCAGCGGCTGCCCGCACAACCGGTCCACCGCCGTACCGGAGGGATCGCTGGCCGGTGGCGGCATCGGCTGCCACACCATGGTGACGATGTCGGGGCGCGATGACAGCAAGGTCACCGGGCTGACCCAGATGGGCGGTGAGGGCACGCAGTGGATCGGGCAGGCACCGTTCACCACGGTGCCGCATCTGTTCCAGAACATCGGTGACGGAACGTATTTCCACTCCGGCCAACTCGCCGTGCAGGCCTGTGTCGCCGCGGGGGTGAACATCACCTACAAGCTGCTCTACAACGATGTCGTCGCGATGACCGGCGCACAGGACGCCGAGGGCGCACTCGCGGTGCCGATGCTGACCCATAAGCTCACCACCGAGGGTGTGCGGCAGATCATCGTCTGCGCCGACGAACCCAAGAAGTACCGCAAGCGCGACCTCGCCGCCGGAACCCTGCTCTGGCACCGCGATCGGCTCGACGAGGCGCAGCGCACGCTGCGTGAGATTCCGGGCGTGACCGTGCTCATCTACGACCAGCACTGCGCCGCCGACGCGCGCCGCCGACGCAAGCGGGGCACCCTGCCGGTCCGGCGGACCCGAGTGGTCATCAACGAAGCGGTCTGCGAGGGCTGCGGCGACTGCGGCGTCAAGAGCAACTGCCTCTCGGTGCAGCCGGTCGATACCGAATTCGGCAGCAAGACCCGGATCGATCAGACCTCGTGCAATACCGACTACAGCTGCATGGACGGCGACTGCCCGTCCTTCGTCACCGTCGAACTGCCGGATCCGGCCAAAGCGAAGAAGCGTAAGGGAATTCGACACGCCGAGCCGCCGGTGCTGCCCGACCTGCCGAATTCCGCCCCGGCGACGACCCAGAACGTCTTCCTCGCTGGTATCGGCGGAACCGGCATCGTGACGGTGAACCAGGTGCTGGCGACGGCCGCGCTGCGCGCCGGATACGAGGTGGCGAGCCTGGATCAGATCGGCCTGAGCCAGAAGGCCGGACCGGTCGTCTCGCACCTGCGTTTCGCGAGTGGCGAGCTGGAACCGGCGAACCGGCTGGCACCCGGTTCGGCCGACTGCATCGTTGCCTTCGACCTGCTCGCCGCCACCGATAACAAGAATCTGGCCTACGGCTCGAAGCAGACCACGCTGTCCGTCGCGTCGACCAGCAAGACCCCGACCGGCGATATGGTCTACGACCGGACCATCGCGTATCCCGAAGAGCGCGAACTGCTTGCCCGGCTCGAGCAGGTATCGCATGCGGTGCAATCCTTCGATGCGCTGGCCGCGGCCGAGGTGCTGTTCGGCAGTACCGCCGCCGCCAACTTCCTGCTGGTCGGCGCCGCCTACCAGATCGGTGGTCTGCGCCTGCCCGCATCGGCGATCGAGGAGGCCATCGAGATCAACGGTGTCGCCGTGCAGGCCAATATCGCGGCATTTCGCTGGGGCCGGGTGGCCATCGCCCGCCCGGCCGAATTCGCCGCCGCTACCGGCCGCAAGGTGCGTGAACATACCGAGATCGCCATTCCGGCAGATCTTTTCGACGGTGTGACCGCGGCGGGTGAGACCAGGCGGCTGCTCGAGCTGCGGGCCGCTGAGCTGATCGGCTTCCAGGGCGTGCGCACGGCCCGCGATTACGTCTGCACCGTGCAACGCGTTTGGGAGGCCGAGCAGCGCGTCACCGACCGCACCGAGTTCAGCGAGCAGGTGGCCCGCGGCCTGTACAAATTCACCGCCTACAAGGACGAATACGAAGTCGCCCGCCGACTGACCGATCCGGCCTTCCTCGACGAGGTCGCCGGTCAACTCCCCGACGGCGCCAACCTCACCTACCGGCTGCATCCGCCCGTCCTGCGTGCCATGGGCCGCAAGAAGAAGATCGGCCTCGGCCCGCGCAGCCACTTCGCGTTGCGGGTGCTGGCGCAGGGGAAGCGCCTGCGCGGCACCAAGTTCGATCCCTTCGGCTATGCCCACGTTCGCCGGGTGGAGCGGGCCTTGCTGGCGCACTACACCGAGATGGTGACCATGCTGGCCACCGACCTCGACCGAGCAGGCTATGACCGCGCCATCCGAGCCGCCGCGCTCCCCGATATGGTCCGCGGCTACGAGGACATCAAACTCGCCAATGTCGAACTCTATCGAAACAGCCTGCAGGAGCTCGGCATCGAGCCACTACGGCTCTAGTCGCAGACGTGCCGACCCTCGGCAATCGGCCGCACGAGGTACAGCGGCGGCTTGAAGTTGTCCGATCGACAGTGAGCCAGCTGGGCGCGCAATGCTTCTGTTGCCGAAGGTTCGGTCGCGTGAGTCATTTCGATAACGCGGCGCACTGTTAGAGCGTCAACGCCGCGGGCGTCGGCGCCGGCGACATAATCGTCGATGATGTCGAGCGTATCGGGCGTGGGCCGCTGGGGTCGGCGGCGGTGCGCGAGTCGCTCGCGCTCGATGTCGATGTCACTGTATCCGCGGCGCTCACGCAGCAACTGCTCGATCTCTTCGAGAGATGAGGTCTGCGTGAGCAACGCTGCCAGCGACAATTCCGAAAGAGCGGTGGCTGCAATCCGGTAGACGCGCGTGGCCGCGTCGGTGACCTCGATGACGACACCACGCTGGGTCTCGACCGAGCCGCGCCAGCCGGAAGCAGCCACGGCCAGCAGAGCATTGGCCTCCGATGGGTGCCATGACCAGATGCTCGCCAGTCCTTCCGCATCCCTGGCTATCAGGTCGCCGATAATCTCCGCATCCAGAGCGTTCAACCGACCGTTGAGTTCGGCACGGGACAATTCGCCGTCAAGACCGGCACCGGCGACGAGCACCTGAGTCGGCAGCCCGGACGTAATTGCAGCGGCCAAAGCAGCAGAGTCGGCCAGCGGGCTACGTAACCCTGGCTCATTGCCAGTGGCCAGGATGTCGCCGCCCGTATCGATCACCACGACCTCATTAGCGTCGAACGCGGAAGCCGCGTAACGGATCTGACGCGCGAGACCGTTTACCCCAGCCTCGATGTCCAGCAGGAGCAGCGGTTGTGCGACATGCTCCGCTAGGCGCGGGAGTGTCGATTTCCCGTCGCCGTGCAGGGCCGCCGTGGGTGGCACTTCGAAGACTCCGCCGTGGTCGATCAACCCATGGAAGTCGGTCGGTGTCCTCGGGCCGGGTGTCGGGTCGACAATCAGCCGGTCCCATGAGTAGCTCATGATGGCTACCACGTCCAGAGCTGGCATTTTGTCGGCGAGCATGGCCGCCGTGACCGCGTCGCCGCCCCCGCCCGCAGCGATCGCTACTGTCGTCATCGTCGTTCACCAACCAATCCGCGTCGAAGGCTACAGCCAGGCGGACACGCCGCCGTGGTGGGAGCAGGTGCCGGAGCGGTTCTGGCTATAGCTGTAGGTGCCGTCCTTGCAGCGGGCGGTGGCGCCGGGTGGGGCGGCGGAGGCCGACTGTGGGCGGTGGACGCACTGGTTGTCGGAGTTGAGGTAGGAATCGTCGCCGCAGATCGGCTGGGCCGGTGCGGCTGCCGCGGGCGGTTGGTAGGCCGTGGTCGGCGGCGGCGAGGCGATCGGCTCGGGCGCGACGGGGGCTGCGGCGGCGGGTGGCGACGCCGTGGTCGTTGTGATCAGCGGTGTGGGGGCCGGCGTCGTCGTCGGTGCCGAGGTGGTCTTGGCTACCGTCGACGTCGTTGCGGCGACGAGGCCGGGGCCACTCGGTGGCGATGCGCAGCCGCCGAGTAGGAGTGCGAACGCGCCGACGAAGACGATGCCGAGCACTGCGGTGAAGCGGTTTCTCATGGGTCCCCTACGGAAGTCGCGGCGAGGCCGGTCAGTGTGGGTGTGCTGCCTGGACTACCCGCTCCATCGGTCCAGCAGACGGCCCGTTACCGACACTCGTGGCGACTCGCCGTACAGCCATCTATCGATGAAAAATGGTCCGGGCCAGTCGGTTTGCAAACCGGCCGGCCCGGACCGTTAGTGGCAGGGACAGGATTCGAACCTGCGGCCTCTGGATTATGAGCCCAGCGAGCTACCTAGCTGCTCCACCCTGCGTCGTCGCTTTCGAGGGTACGCAGGGGCGGCGAGGCGGCGCGAGTGATTTATCGCGGGGCCGAACCGGTCGCGGCTCAGCCGAATTGGATGCCCTGGGCGAGGGGCAGCTGGTCGGAGTAGTTGACGGTATTAGTGGCTCGACGCATGTACGCCTTCCATGAATCCGAGCCGGACTCCCGTCCACCGCCGGTTTGCTTCTCACCGCCGAACGCGCCGCCGATCTCCGCGCCGGAGGTGCCGATATTGACATTGGCGATGCCACAGTCCGAGCCGTCGGCGGCGAGGAAGCGTTCGGCCTCGCGCTGGTCGCCGGTGAAGACGGCGGAGGAAAGCCCCTGTGGCACACCGTTGTGCATGGCGACGGCGGCGTCGAAATCGTGGTAGGTCAGCACGTACAGGATCGGTGCGAAGGTCTCCTCGCGAACCACGGCGGTCTGGGCGGGCATGCGCACGATCGCGGGACGCACGTAGAAGGCGTCGTCGCCGAAGCCGGCTACGCGCTCACCGCCGCATACCAGTTCGCCGCCGTCGGCCAGTGCGCGGTCGATCGCCGCGCGCATTCCCTCGTAGGCCCGGCCATTGACAAGCGGGCCGACCAGCACGCCGTCATCGAGCGGATTGCCCACGCGCAGTTGTCGATACGCGCCAGCGACCCGATCGAGCAGCGGTCCGACGATATCGGCGTGCGCGATCAGCCGCCGCAATGTCGTACAGCGCTGCCCGGCCGTGCCCGCCGCGGCGAAGACGATACCGCGCGCCGCCAGCTCCAGATCCGCTGTCGGCGTGACGATCGCACCGTTGTTGCCACCCAGCTCCAGCAGGCACCGCCCGAATCGAGCGGCCACCCGTGGTGCGACGATGCGACCCATTCGCACCGAACCGGTCGCGCTGACCAGCGCGACGCGCTCGTCGTCGACCAGCCTGGACCCGACTTCCGCACCGCCCTGGATCAGTTGGTGCACTTCGGGATCCGCGCCGACATCGGCGGCCGCGCGGCGCAATAGGGTGTGGCAGGCAAGTGCGGTCAGTGGTGTCGTCTCCGACGGCTTCCACACCACCGTGTCACCGCAGACCAGCGCGATCACGGTATTCCACGCCCACACCGCGACGGGGAAGTTGAAGGCCGAGATCACCCCGACCACGCCGAGCGGATGCCAGGTCTCCATCAGTCGATGCCCCGGCCGCTCCGATGGCATGGTCCTGCCGTACAGCTGCCGTGACAACCCGATCGCGAACTCGCAGATGTCGATCATCTCCTGCACCTCGCCGACCGCCTCGGCGCCGATCTTCCCCGCCTCCAGGGTGACCAGTTCGCCGAGTTCGGCCTTGTGCGCGGTGAGTAGTTCGGCCAGCCGCCGCACCACGGCGGCGCGCACCGGCGCTGGCACGGCGCGCCAATCGCGGAATGCCTGTGCCGCTCTGTCGATCGCGGCATCCACCTCGTCGAGGGCATCGGCGCGCAGGGTCATCAGCGTGCCACCGGTGATCGGGGTACGCGCCGGTAACTCCCCCGCTACCGGCTGCTGCGCGCCGAGCGTCTGCAGCAGCTGTGCCGCGCGGGCGGCGAGATCCTTGGTCAGATGGTGGTCGAGCGTGTGTGTCATCGGTTGCTCCGCTGTGGCTTTGGGTCGCTGGACGGTCTCGGATGGGTACGGCGAGTTAACGACTGAAAGTTTTTGCACCGAGCAGCGTCCGCTGGGTTAGCCTTCGCTGATGGCGGATACACCGGCAAGACCCGTACTCGATGACATCGATCGACTGCTGATTCGTGAACTGATGGCCGATGGTCGCGCCACCCTGTCGAATCTGGCCGAGAAGGCGAGCCTATCGGTGTCGGCTGTGCAATCGCGGGTCCGCAGATTAGAGGCGCGCGGGGTGATTCGCGGGTATACCGCGCATGTCGACCCCGAGGCGCTCGGACAACTGTTGTCGGCATTCGTCGCCATCACTCCTCTCGACCCCTCGCAACCCGATGACGCGCCTGCCGTGCTGCAACATATCCCGGGTATCGAGGCATGCCACTCCGTGGCCGGTGACGAGAGTTACGTGCTGCTGGTGCGGGTGGCCTCTCCTCGGCACCTCGAGCAGTTGCTACAGGAGATCAGGGCGACCGCCAACGTGAGAACTCGAAGCACCATCATCTTGCAGACATTCTACGACAGATAGCCGCCGAACCGTAATTAGTACGTTTGTTATGTAGATCTTTCGTAAAGATTTCCGTACTCTACGGATGTGACCATCGAACTGGAGCGCACCCGCGCGGGGAGTGGCACTGCACCTGTCGCCCCCGCCACCCGGGTACACGAGATCCTGTCGGCGCACATCCTTGCCGACGGATTCGACTTGGTGCTGGATCTACGGAAATCCCGTGGCTGCCGTATCGTCGACGAACGAGACGGCAGCTCCTACCTCGACATGTTCGGCTTCTTCGCCTCGAATGCCCTTGGCATGAACCATCCCGCCTTGGCCGATGACGAGGAGTTCCGTGCCGATCTGGGCGCGGTCGCGCTCAACAAGCCGAGCAACTCCGATATCTATACCGTCGAAATGGCCCGTTTCGTGGAGACCTTCGTGCGGGTACTCGGCGACCCCCGGCTACCGCACCTGTTCTTCATCGAAGGCGGCGGACTCGCGGTGGAGAACGCGCTCAAGGTCGCGTTCGACTGGAAGAGCAGGCATAACGAATCCCACGGCCGGGCACCGGAACTCGGTACCAAGGTGCTGCATCTGACCGGAGCGTTCCACGGCCGCACCGGCTACACCATGTCGCTGACCAACACCGATCCGGTGAAAGTGGCGCGCTTCCCCAAGTTCGATTGGCCGCGCATTGATGCGCCCTACCTCGCCGACGGCGTCGATATCGTCGCCGCCGAGACGAACGCGCTCGACCAGATGCGTCGCGCCTTCGCCGAAAATCCGAACGACATAGCATGTTTCATTGCCGAGCCGATCCAGGGCGAGGGCGGCGACCGCCATCTGCGTCCGGAATTCCTGCAGGCCGTGCAGCGACTCTGCCATGAGCACGATGCGCTGTTCATCCTGGACGAGGTGCAGACCGGTGTCGGCATGACCGGAACCACTTGGGCCTACCAGCAACTCGGGCTCGAACCGGATGTGGTCGTATTCGGTAAGAAGACCCAGGTCTGTGGCGTGATGGCAGGCGGTCGGGTGGACGAGGTGCCCGATAACGTCTTCGTCGTCAGCTCCCGGCTGAACTCCACCTGGGGCGGCAACCTCACCGATATGGTGCGCGCCCGGCGCATTCTCGAGGTGCTCGAGCGCGACGAGCTGATCGAGCGATCGCGGGCGCTCGGCGCGCATCTGCTGCGGCGTCTGGAGCAGCTTTCCGCGGACCATCCTCGGATCACCGAGCCGCGCGGGCGCGGGCTGATGTGCGCGATCACGCTCGCTACGACCGAACTGCGGGACGAGCTGCTGACCGCGCTGTGGGAACGCGAGCGTGTGCTGATCCTCGGCACGGGCGAGCGTGGCATTCGCTTCCGGCCGCCGCTCACCGTCACCGAGGCCGAATTGGATGCCGCGGTCGACGCGCTCGAGCGGGTGCTCAGCGACGCGGGCTAGTGGCGTCGGGTACTCGGCCACGATCGGAAGTTCGACTGCCCGAGTAGGCATTTCCGGATGATTCGGGCAATCCGTCCCACGTCGGCGGGGATGCTGCGGAATCCGGGCGGCAACGCCTAGGCTTCGCACCCATGTCATCTCGTCTTCACCACCTCCTGGCACGGTGCAGCGCGTGAACCGACAGCGCAATCACCGAAGCTGCGCACCGAACGGCGAGACCAGCAGGTCCGCCATCCATTCACTGGTCGCCTCGCTGACCGTCCTCGTGACGGTCGCGGGGTGTGCCTCCAGCGAGGCCGGATCGGCAGGTGTGGCGAATCCGCCACCCTCCAGGCCGGTCGCGGCCGCCAGCGCGGCGCCGCCGAATCCGGAGAAACTGCTACCCGGCATGCCGCCACCGCTGTCGCCGACCGACGTCTATGCCGCGGACCGGGAGCTGAGTCCGGCGGTGGCCGACCATCGGTCCCTGGTCTATGTGCCCAATAGCGAATCGCATTCGGTCACGGTGATCGATCCGGGCACCTTCCAGGTGATCGACAGCTATCCGGCGGGCGGCCGGGAGCCACAGCATGTGGTGCCGTCCTATGACATGCAGACGCTGTATGTGACCAATGATCTGCCGATCGGCGGTGGCAGCCTGCTGCCGATCGATCCGCGCACCGGTGAACCCGGTGAACCATTCCCGGTCCGCGATCCCTACAACATGTACTTCACGCCGGACGGCCAATACGCACTCGTCGTCGCCGAGGCGGATAAGTCGCTGGACTTCTACGATCCGCACACCTGGCAGCAGGTGCACGCGCTCGCGGTGCCCGACTGCGCGGGCATCGACCATATGGACTTCACCGCCGACGGCAGATTCGCCTTGGCCAGTTGCGAATTCATCGGCCGGATGCTGGTGTTCGATGTCGCCGAGCGTGCGGTTGTCAAGATGATCGATCTGCCGGGCGGTCGCGGCGGTAAACCGCAGGACGTCAAGCTCTCGCCGGACGGACGCACGTTCTTCGTTGCCGATATGGTCGCCGACGGCATCTACACAATCGACGCATCATCGTGGGAGATTACCGGTTTCGTGCCGACCGGCAAGGGGGCGCACGGTTTGTACGTCACCCGCGATTCCAAACAGCTGCTCATCACCAACCGACACGAGGGCAGCATCTCGGTGTGGGATTTCGCCGAGAACAAGCTGGTGCACAAGTGGTTCATCCCGGGCGGCGGCAGTCCGGATATGGGCAATATCTCCGCGGACGGGCGGGTTTTCTGGGTATCCGGTCGCCATCACGGTGAGGTCTACGCAATCGATATCGTGAACTGGAATCTGTTGGCACGCATACCTGTTGGGCGTGGGGCGCACGGTCTCACCATCTGGCCGCAGCCGGGTCGCTATTCCATCGGGCACACCGGGGTCATGCGCTGAGTGGGTAGCACGCGACGTAGCGGCGCGGGTATTCATGGGGCACGAAAGGCTGCTTCCGACAACCGGAACAGCCTTTCTGTCGTGCTCGGGCCCGCCGATCCGCTTCTGCAGCAGCGGCACCGGCGTCTGCGTGCTGCTGCCGTTGGCCAATTGGCTACCGGCTCAGGGCAGTCGGAGACCGAGGCCGCCTTCGACGAAGCGGCGGACCGCCGTCGTGCCCGTTTCGAGGGCGGATTCATATCCGGGGCGGGCCCAGCCGGTGAGTTCGGCGGTGTCGTCGGCGCCGGGGGTCACCACGATCTCCGCGACCAATTCGGCCGTGGTGGGTTCGCAGACGGCCCAGGAGAAGTTGGTTTCCTCGGCCCACTGTGCGGTGCGCCGGGCGACATAGTCCGGATCGGTGATGCCGCCGTCGGCCAGGGCCGGGCGGTCATCGATGCGGTCGTCGGCGCGCAGTGCGCGCAGGTACCAGGTGCCCGCATTGATTTCGACGGGTTCCACTAGTCCTCGATCTCCCTGCGGCCGCGGCGGCGCGGGCGGCGGCGCTGCTGGTGCTCGTGCCGGTTGCCGAACAGCAGTGCGCCCGCCAATGGGATGGCCAGGAACCAGAGCCAACTGCCGGTGGCGAAGAAGAGGATGACCGCGAGGATCGGGATCACCGCCATCACTCGCTCGGGCCATTCGTCGAGGAAACCGTCGCGTTTGGCGGGGACCGCGGCGACGGGGGTGGGTCCGGGCAGGTCGACGAAGACTTTATCCAGGTCACCTCGGGTCAGCGCGGCCGCGACCGCGGCGCTGCGCTCGTCGAACTCGGCCACGCTGAGCCGCCCGGCGGCGAAATGATCGGAGAGTCGCTGCATCGCTTGCTCACGCTCCGCGGTGCCGATGCGGATCTCGGGCACGTCACTCATAGCAGCAAGGCTAGCGGCTATCGCTGTACCCGATCTCGCCGTCTCGCGGTAGCGCCGTCGTGGCATGCCGCAGCGGCGCGGTCGGCGATTTCGCGATCTGACGCGCTGGGTTGCGGCATGATCGGTCGGCCGCCGCATCAGTTTCGCGGATTATGTGGAGCCGGTGAGGATTTCGGGTAACTCGAAGATGAGTGCAAGGCTATCGGGAGGTTTCGAATGGGCGAGACGCGGTTCGGTCACTACCGCCTCGACCGGTTGCTCGGCAGCGGCGGTACCGGGCAGGTCTGGCTCGCTCGCGATACCGTCGCCGACCGTGATGTGGCGCTGAAGGTGCTGGCCGCGACGCACGCCGCGGATCCGACCTATCGGCTGCGGTTCACCAGGGAGGCCCGCCTGGCGGCCCATGCTCCCGGGCCACATATAGTGCCGATCCACAACTTCGGCGAACTCGACGGCCGCCTATATATCGACATGGAGTTCATCGAGGGCACCGACGTCGCCGCCCTGCTGCGTCGCGACGGGCCGATGTCCCCGGCCATGGCGGTGGCGATCATCGGACAGACCGCGATGGCGCTCGATACCGCCCACCGGGCGGGTTTGGTGCACCGCGACGTCAAACCGTCCAACATCATGGTCAGTCCCTGCGGTTTCGTCCGACTGATCGATTTCGGCATCGCGCAGCGGATCGATCAGCCAGCCATCACATCCCACGGCAATGTGGTCGGCACCCTGGCCTATATGGCGCCGGAGCGCTTCAGCGGCATCACCGACGCCCGCGCCGACCAATACTCACTGGCCTGCGTCCTGCACGAATGCCTCACCGGCGAACGACCTTTCGGCAATATCGATTCGCCGCAGCAATTCCACGCCCACCTGCTCGCCGATCCACCCCGCGCCGCCGCCCTGAATCCCGCTGTGCCTCCTGCTCTCGATGCCGCCATCGCCCGAGCCCTGGCCAAGGACCCCGGCCAACGCTGGTCCAGCGCAGGCGAATTCGCATCCGCCGCCTATGCCGCGGTAACGGGTCACGAGGCATCGACTGTGGAAATCGCAGCGAGGACTGTGTCCATTACGTGCCCGCTGCCCGATGGGTGGCAGGGGGATGTTGTCGGGGCGCGGGATGCCTGCGGGGCGGAGTCGTCGGGTGGAGGTGAGTTCGGGTCGCGGTGCGTGAGCGGGGTGGAGTCGCTGGGGGCAGCCGAGCCCGACACCCGGTGTGCGGGTGGGGGGGAGTCGCTGGGTGGGGTCGCGATGGAGTCGCCGGGCACGGATCCGATGGATGCGCAGGGCGCGGCCGCGGTCGGGACCCGGGGTGTGTCTGTGTCCGAGCCGCAGTCGGCAGGTGGGGACGAGTCGTTGGGTGCGGCTGCAGTGGAGCCGCGGTACTCGGGTGCGGCACAGGGCACGAGCACCGTCGGGGTGCACGGCGCCGGTGGCGTCGGGTGGACAGGTGGGGACGCGGCTGGGTCGCGGACTGCGGGTGTGGTCGAGTCGGGCGGGCTGGGTGCGGCCCGGTCGCTGGGTGTCCCTGTGTCCGAGTCGCGGTGGGCGGTTGGGTCGCCCAGCGCGGCTGCGGTCGGGTCGCCGGATGCATCGGTGGTGGGGGCGCAAGGCAGGGCTCAGGTTGGGTCGCCGGGTGCGGCTGCGGTCGGGCCGCGGGGGCAGCGCCCGGCCGGGTTGCTGGGTGTGCCTGTGTCCGCGTCACGGTGCGCGGTGGGGTCACCCGGCGCGGCCGCAGTTGTGGCGTGGGGCGCGGGTGCGGCGGAGTCACCGAGAGTGGCGGCGGTGGGGTCGCGGGATGTGGGTGTGGTCGAGTCGCGGGTGCTGGACGCGGTTGAGGCACGGGTGCTGGGGGTGGTTGAGGCGCCGGATGGAGGTGCGGTCGAGTCTTGGAGTGCGGGTCCGGCCGGGTCGAGAGGTGTAGACGCAGTCGGCTCGCGGGGTGTGGGGCCGGTGGGCTTGCTGGGTGTGGGTGCGGTTGGGGCGCTCGGTGCGGGTGGGGGCGAATCGCCGAAGGCTGCTGTGGGGGAGCGGGGTTCGGGTGCGGTTGCGGCGCGGGGTGTGGTCGAGTGGGGTGGGGTGGAAGCAGGGGATGTAGGTACGCGGAAATGGGGTGGCGGGGGTGCGGGTGCACGGGGGTGGGACACCGAGCCGTTGGGTGATCGCGAGGGCGAGTGGATAGTCGGGCCGGGGCACGCGGCTGCCGCCATCGCGGTGCTCGTCGCCCTGATCGGGTTCGCGCTCTGGCTGGGGCGGCCCGGAGGAGCCGAAACGACATCGGCGGCACCGTCATCCGCCCGGCCGACGCCGTCGCATCCCGGCCCGGCACTGGGATCGGCCCCGGCCGAGTCGGCCCATGCGGCGGCGCCCAACGCGTCGATCCCGGTCGCCGAACAGCCGTGCAATCCCGATGTGGACGGCAATGCCGTCGCCGGTGACGGCACCCCGCTCACGTGTCGTTCCGCAGGTGGCCACGTAGCGACCTGGATCCCAATGCAGCCTGCTGGGGACAGCCCGAAACCCGACGCCGGGCAATCGGCCTCCGGCCCAGCTGCACCCGGCAACTCGGGTAACAGCGATTCGGCCGACGATAAGCCGAACAATGGCAAGCCCGGTCACGGCAACCGTTTCAAGCCGGGTAAGTAGGCGTCGCCAGGCGAACACTTGGCTTGGGGCAGTGGATCTTTCGCTCAGTGGCGATGAGCCGGAGTAATGGCGCTGGCACTGGACGGGGCACCCATCGCGGTGGACCTGCCCGGCCGGGGGCATCCCGGTTGGTGGCCGGACCATCTGTACATACCGGAACGAGCGGCCGGGTGCGCCCTGGTCCTGCCGCGTTTGGTGGGCTCGAACGCGGGTGGCTGTCGCCGCCACCATCCCTCGTAGCGGAGTACATTGTTATTTGTCTCTGACAAGTGTCACTCGGCGTCGCACAGTGACGTGCGGGCTGAGGAAGCACTTCTCACAACGGCGTGAGAGGTGAGGAAGATGGGCGACCGAAAGGTGGGTCCGTTCAAGAATTGGCGGATGGCATCGGCATTCGCGGTCTTGCTGGTCGCGGCGAGCGTCCTGTTCGCTCCGCACGTGGCGGCACAATCGTGTGCGGCGGTGGACCTGGTGGTGGCCAGGGGAACTCAGGAACCCGGGTATCTCGGAACCTTCGTCGGTGATCGGCTGTACGCCGCGATGCGGGCGGCGCTGCCGATGAGCGTGCGGGCGTATCCCGTGAACTACCCTGCGAATCCGACGGATCTGTCGTCCGTGAGTACCGGTAGCGCCGATCTGGTCGCGCACGTCGCCGATCAGGCCGCGACATGTCCGAACGAGGAGTTCATCCTGGCTGGCTACTCGCTGGGCGCGGGCGTGGTACACGCCGCACTCGGCACCGGTATCGTCGCCGGACTGCCGGGCGTGGTGCAGCTGCCCGGTGATCTCGTCGGCCGCGTGGCCGTAGTACTGCTCTTCGGTGACCCGCTGCGCCTGATCGGGTCGAGCGTTCCCGACCAGTACCTGAACCGCACCGCCGATTTCTGTGTGGCCGGTGACCCGGTCTGCGGAGGCGGAGTCGACCCCACTGCGCACGCCCGCTACGAGGATTTCATCGGCGCCGCAGTGGGATTCAGCGCCGCACACCTCTAGCCCCCTTCCTGCTCCGCATGAGGAGTATGCCGCCATCGCTGCCCGACTTCGCTAGTTTGGTGCTCGATGCTCATTTGATGATCAGGAGATTCGATGGAACTCAAAGCGGTGCTGGGACCGGTTGCGCGTGGGTTCAACGCGGGGATCATGGCGTTGACCAAGGCACCGTGGATCGGACCTCGGCTGGGCCGGTCGATCACTGAGGTCACCTATGTCGGCCGACGTTCCGGGCGCACCATCAGCACACCGGTGAGCTTTCGACGCGCTGGCGACGAGATCACCATCGCTGTGGCCCTGCCGGACCAGAAGACGTGGTGGCGTAACTTTCTCGGCGCGGGCGGCCCCATCTCACTTCGGCTGGACGGCGCCGAACGATCCGGGCACGCCGTCGCACGACGCGACGATAAGGGCCGTGTCAGCGTCAGTGTGCGCCTGAACGAGGTTGATTAGCCAATAGCTCGGGGACCGGATTGCGCTAGGGACAGTCTGATTTGTTGCGTCGAGGTCTGGGGTGTCTCCTGAGTAGGAGTACGTAGGGGAAGTCACACTGTTCGAGGGGGAGGGCCGGGGCTAGGGTCGGGATAGGTTCGGGCGATGCGGTTTCGATCGGGTTGCCGCCCCACTCCGCAACGGCGCGGCCACCGGGAGGTCAGTGATGGGGGAACAGTTCGGGAAGTACCGGCTCGACCGATTGCTCGGGCGGGGCGGTATGGGGGCGGTATGGCTGGCGTGTGATACCGACACCGGGCGCACGGTTGCGCTGAAGGTGTTGGCCGAGCAGGTGGCCGCCGATGCGGAGTATCGGCAGCGGTTCGAGCGGGAGGCGCGGCTCGGGTCGAGTCTGCGGCATCCGAATATCGTGAAAATTTACGGGTTCGGGGAGCTCGACGGTCGGTTGTTCATCGATATGGAGTACATCGATGGCATCGACCTGGCCGAAATGTTGACCAGGGTCGGCACATTGACACCCACCGCGGCCGCAGACTTCGTGACGCAGGTGGCCTCGGGTCTGGATGCCGCGCATCGGGCCGGGCTGATCCACCGTGACGTCAAACCGTCGAACATCCTGATCGGCACCGGCGGGCACGCGTATCTCATCGACTTCGGCATTGCCCAGAGCCTGGGCCAGACGTCCGTCACCGCCACCGGGATGGCCATCGGCAGCTGGGCCTATATGGCACCGGAGCGCTTCAATGGCACCGTCGACGCCCGCTCCGACGTCTACTCACTTGCCTGCGTCCTCTACGAATGCCTGACCGGCCGCCGCCCCTACGGCGACACCGACCCGGCCCGCCAAATGCACGGCCACCTGATGACCGCCCCACCCCACGCGTCGACGGTCAACCCAGCGGTACCCGCGGAATTGGACACGGTCATCGCCCGCGGCATGGCCAAGGATCAGGCCGCGCGCTATCCGACGGCACGCGAGTTCGCCGCCGCGGCATATGCGGCAACCGCACTGTCCCGCCTGCCGAACGATTCCGCCCCACAATCGTCAAGGGCCGAACCGGCAACACCCTCGGCCGCGCGGGCCGAGGTACCGCAGCAACTGGCGGATCACCAGCCGAGTCCGACGCGGGTGGAGACGCGCGCGCCGATGTCATCGGCACCATCTCCGGTGCCGCTGGTCAAGTCATCGCCGAAGCCGCTTGCTGCGACCAAGGTGTTGCCGGAACCCGGTCCGACGCCGACGCTGGTGGCGACGCGGTTGGACCCGGCTCCACCTTTTGCCACAGTGGGAAGTGCTGCGCCGCAACAGAATTCGCCGTGGTCGCCGCATCGTGCCGCGGTACCGCCGAGATCGCTCGTCCGCCCGCCGTCGGCGGCCGAACGGGTGCTGCCGCAACCGAAGCGGGCTGCGCGCATCCCGGTGGCTCCCCGCTGGACGGTCTCGCAGCGCCGTCCCTGGATCGCCCCGCCCGCGCGCCGGGTTGCACGGCGTCGGCCACGGCGTAAGTCCTTCCTATCCAGGGTGATCGGCGCGCTCGTCGTCATGTTCCTGACCCCCTTCATGCTGGCGGCTGGGTGTGCGGCGCTGGTCGCATTCGGCAATACCGGCAGTGGCGGCGGTCCGCGCACGGCCGATCCGTCCGCCGCGGTGCGCGATGGTGGCACCGCGCAATCGGCCGAACCGCCCGCTCCCGGGTTCTCCGGCCTGAATACCCCGGTGCGGGATGGCAAATTCGAATTCGTGGTCACCGCGGTCGATTCCGGGATTTCGCGGATCGGGCTGCAGAATGCGGGCGGTACCTACTCCGTCGTCACGGTCGCCGTGCGCAATATCTCCGACGAGCCGAAGTGGTTCCTGCCCGTCGGACAACGTCTCGTCGATACCGAGGGCCGCCAGGTCGACCACAATGCCATCGCGAGCATGTGGCAGAACACCCAACGCCGCTACAACTACTCCTTCGAACTCCAGCCCGGCCAGTCCGCCACCACCCAACTGGTCTTCGATATCCCACCGGACGCCACCCCGGGCCAGCTCGAACTACACGACTTCATGCTCTCCAACGGCGTCATCGTTCACCTGAATTGACCTGTGCCACAAGCTGGTCAGCGTTCAGCGCGCGCTGTCGGCCGAATCGACCAGAGCCGCCATCGACGCATGCACGGCCTGACGTCCAATGGTCAGTGCCTCGGCCAGCAAGGCGGTATCGCGTGCCGCGCTGTCGATATTCGGGGAGCCGAGGGGTGGGTGGATCTGGAGCGCCGCGTCCCCGAGACCCGCGACGAAGCGGTCCTCGATGGACTGCTGGTGCGGCCGCTGGAGCCACGCACGGTAGGCCCCGGGGGCGCGCACGCGCAGATAGCCGCCCCCGACGACCCGATGCAAACGGGAGGCGGGCGGGCGCTGTTCATCGGTGCGTCGGGTGCGCAGCACCAGCGCATGCGTCGCACCGTCGCGAACCGCAGTGCGAATAGGCACGGTTTCGGCGAGCCCGCCGTCGAGGTACTCGGCATCGCCCAGTGGCACCGGCGGTCCCGCGAGTATCGGCAGCCCCGCTGAGGCCCGCAGCGCGGTCATCAGGGTGCGTTTATCGATGATGTGGCGGTGCAGGTCGACCGCGCGCCCAGAGCGGGTATCGGTGCCGATCGGGTGAAAGGTGGTGGCGTTGGCCAGAATCGCCGGAAAGTCCATCGGCTCGATGCCGTCGTACACCTGGTGCACCAGGTAGTCCAGGTCGAAGGCGGGACGTCCGCGCAGCAGCCGAGCCGGATCGACCGCGCGCCGCATGATCACCGGATCGGTCCAGGCACGCATGCCGGACAGCGCTCGCCCGGACAGGAACCACGCGCCATTGATCGCGCCCGCCGAAGTGCCGTACACGGCGTCGAAGATCGAGGCCAGCCCGAGTTCCTCTAGCGCCAGCACCATTCCGCTGGAGTACACGCCCCGGCTGCCACCGCCCTCGATGACCAGGGCGAGGCGATATCCGTCGGCGCGGCTTGCTGATACGGGAGTGTCGGCGCGGGCGAGCTTCAGCGTTTTGCGCCCGAAAAGACCGTCCAGCATGCTTCCGAGCGCACCACCTGCGTTCTCGGCCAACGC
>NZ_JBEXLC010000065.1:0-48507 GCF_040609795.1 Nocardia sp. NPDC004604 | reverse complement strand
CTTCAACAGGAAACACTTCTGCCTCAGCAGCAGCTTATGCTGCACGTGCAGGTTTAAAAGCAATTGTAGTGATTCCCGAAGGAAAGATTGCTTTACGACTTCCTGACCGGCGGCCGCTTCGCCTGGTTGCAGGCGTATGCGGCGGCCGGTCTCGATATCGCCTATCCCGAGCTGAGGCTGGCGCACTATCTCAACGATCACGGCCATCGCATGTACCCGAAGCTGATCGACACCCACATCGTCGGCCAGATAATCGCCCGCATGCCATACAGATTCGACCGGACGCGCTATGTCGTCACCGATCCGCTCACCGACCCTGGCTGGCTGGCCCGGATGCGCGAGAACCGGCTCGGTGCACTGGCCCCGGCCGCGTCGGTGCTGCTCACCCACGGCAGCGCCGACCAGGCGGTCGGCTACGCGCAGGCAATTCAGTTGCACGACGACTGGTCGCGCCTCGGCGTCGATGTGACCTTCCGCGGCTATCGCGGACTCGAACACCTCACCGCCGCGGTCGCGCACATCCGCACCGCGCTGCCGTGGCTCAGCGCGCACATAGCCGACCATCGCGCGAACGACACAGGGACGCCCCCGATTACGGGCTTCGAAACCGCATGACGATGGGTCATGCGGGAGCGCCAGGGTGCCACCCCCGCTGATTCGGCAGGCAGCCGAGGAGGCTATTGGTGGCGAGGATCTGTCCGTTTGGCTGCGGAGCCGCCGGTCATAGCCAGATGATATGTGGCATCGGTATCGCATCCGCGGTCCCGGCCGAGTTCGTTGTGTTCTCCATGACGTAGACGATGGCGCGACAGTACGCGCGGGTCTCGTGGCGAGGTCTGCGTAGCGCCCCGACAGGCAAGGAGTTTCCATGGCTATCGGCGACACCATGAGTGGATCCACCTTCGTTATCGATCTGGGAATGTTCCCGGTGGAAACGGTTCAGCAGATCAGCGAGCTGCAGTCGGCGCCCGTACGCGGTGGTGAGATCACGATCATTCGCGGGTTGGACCGGAGCAGGGTGTTCACCGACTGGATCCACACAACCTTTACCAAGGGTGCCGCGGATGACGCTCGCCAGGACATCACGGTGACGGTGATGGACCTGAACAAGAATCCGGTCAAGCGGATTCGCTTATCGCGCGCATGGGCGTCGGATTGGCATGGACAGTCGCGGCAGGGCGGAGCGGACGAGTTGGCGACCGAAGCGGTGACGATCACCTACGAGGGCGTCGAGGTCGAGAACGCCTGAATTTCTTCGCGAGCAGCTGACGGGGGTCGAGGTGTGCAATGACGCACCACCCTCGCCAGCTGGCTACGTAGTGGGCGCACCGCCGGAGTATTGACGGCGCAACCGCTGTACCGCGTCGTCCATATGCTCAACCAGCAGTGAGCGGGCGCGGCGTGCGGGTCCGGATCCGATCGCGTCGCGCAACTCGACGTGCTCTTGGGCTTGCTCGCGCAGGACTGGATATGTGTCTGCAAGGCGCCCAGGCACATTCGGGTCTCGATGAGCAGGGTGCGGGCGGCGCGGACGAGGCGTGGGCTTTCCGCCCTCGCTATCGTCGGGGGTTCTCCCGCCCTTATTGCTGCGTGTCCAGAGGTGCATCGTGAGTTATGGTCCCGGCCTTGTCATCTGGCTTCAGGCCATCGAGTTCACCGGCAAGCTGATCGGCGCGATCACCGGCGCTGCGCCGCCGTGATCGTTCTCGGCATCCGCACTCACATGCATATTGTGTCGCCTTGGTGATGAGCATCCACCGGCGTGGCCGAACTGATCCGGGACACTCGTTGTGCCGCTCCAGCGCGCACAACACGACCGCCCCCGAACCGTCACCAGACAAACCCCCACATCGCAGCAGACGATGCTACGGCCCGACAGAACCGTCCATCCCCGGTCTAGACGAGTAAGTCCGAAGTCCTAGTGCTGCCGGGATGGACGGCCGGCGTCAGACACCTTGTACCACCCTGCCGCGCATGTGACCGCTACGAACTTCGCGGACCGGGCGGTAGATCTCGAAAGAGATTATTGGCGACTGCGGGATTTGTCAGCATCTTGACAACTTCGCGAGGGTCCTGGCCTTCTAGCTGGAAGGCCCGAAGTTGAGGAATGAGCTGCTCAAGAGAAATTCCATGTCGTTTGGCAGTCTTAGCATGAGCCTCGAACTCGCTGGCGGAGAACCCTAGCTTTGGAGCCCAACGAGTGACCGTGCCGCGCTCAGAATCGGTCAGTTCCCGGCCTAGCAGGCGGTCGAACAATCCCATGAAAAGACGATACGCCCGAGCCCACGAGAGTGGTTGGCAATCTGCGGAATACCACTAAGGAGATCCAGCCTGATCTCCCTGGGCATGTCATCGAACTCAAAACCACTGTGTGGCAGACGATCTGGACGCCCTCCTGACCGCACTATTCGTGCCGATCGCTACTAAACGTAGTAGGTCCGAAGTCCTTGGCGCGCAAACGAAAAGGCGAAGGGCCTCGTTGGCCGTTGTGTGACGAACGACATCGAGACCCTTCTCACCACACTGTATGTGAAGATCGACGACGAGTTGGGAGGACCACAATGGACGGGCAGGCCACCTGTGCTGACCGATTCCGAGCTGGTGTGCGTCGCGGTCGCCCAGTCGCTGCTCGGGGCCCACTGGCTGCGCTATGCCCGCAAGCACCTGACCGGGATGTTCCCCTATCTGCCGCAGCAGTCCGGCTACAACAAGCGGCTGCGCGCGGCACTTGGTCTGGTCAAGCGGGTCATCCGGATGCTGGTCAAATCGAGCGACTTCTGGCTCGACGACTGCTGGATCGTGGACTCCACCCCGGTGCCGTGCGGGATGTCGCGGCCCACGGTCAAGCGTTCCGACCTGGCCGGATGGGCCGGGTATGGATACTGCGCCAGCCACTCCCGGTTCTTTTGGGGGCTACGTCTGTATCTGGTGTGCACCCCGGCGGGGATGCCGATCCTGTGGGCGCTGGCCGACCCCAAGCTCGGCGAGCGCGAAGTGCTGGCCGCGATCCTGGAGGTCGAGGCCGGTGTCGCAGCAGAGCATGAAGCCATACTGCTGATCTCCGACAAGGGCTTTGCCAGCAAGGACTTCGAAAAACGGTTGGCCAACTACGGGATCACGCTGCTTCGGCCCTCTTTCAAGCGGGAGAAGCAACGCTACGGCGAACCCATGCTAAAGAAGGTCCAGCAGCTGATCGAGTCGGTCAACGACACCCTCAAAGGCCAACTCGATCTGGAAGATCACGGCGGACGCAGCTACGCAGGCGTTGCCATCCGTGTCGCCCAGCGCATCCTCGCGATGGCCACCGCCATCTGGCACAACAACCTGACCGCAGCCCCGGTCACCCGGTCACCGATTGCCTAGCACGACAGTTGTATTTCGTTGTGCTGCAGGATGGTTGATCCTGCGGTAGCTTGTTCGGCTGTGCTGGATGATGTTGTGGCCGAGGATGTTTCGGCCTGGCGTGCGGCGTTCGATGATATGTTCGCGCGGATCGCGGGGATGTTCTATCGGGCCGAGTCGCGTGGGTGGGCCCGGTCGTATCTGACGGGGTTGCTGGCGCCGGTGGAGCGCAAGAACTCCTGGCAGCTGGCCGATGCTGCGGGTGTGGTGGAGCCGGACGGGTTGCAGCATTTCCTGAACCGGTCGCGGTGGGATGCCGACGAGCTGCGGGATCGGCTGCGCGCGTATGTGGTAGGGGCATTGGCCTGCCCGGATGGTGTTCTGGTCGTGGACGAGACGGGATTTCTCAAGAAGGGGGTGAAGTCGGCCGGCGTGCAGCGGCAGTATTCCGGCACGGCGGGGCGTGTGGAGAATTGTCAGCTCGGGGTGTTTCTGGCATATGCGGGAAAGGTCGGGCGGGCGCTGATCGACCGCGAGCTCTACCTACCCGAGGCTTGGATCGGCGACCGAAATCGTTGCATCGAAGCGGGAATACCCGAGAACCGTTGCAGCCAAGGAGTTTTGACGAAGCCACGGTTGGCGGAGACGATGATCGCCCGCGCCCTGGACGCGGGAGTAGCCGCCGGATGGATCGCCGCGGATGCCGCCTACGGGCGCGATGGGCGCTTCCGAGCCTTTTGTGAGACCCGTCGGCTGTCCTATGTCCTCGAGGTGCCAGTGCGGCAGATGGTGCCCGATCTGGACGGCCGTCGCCGCGTGGACACCCTCGTCAGTCGCGCGCCCGAAGACGCCTGGCACCTAGCCTCTGCCGGGCTCGGCGAGCGCGGCGAACGCGAATACGACTGGGCCTGGGCCACGCTGCCATCCTTCGGTGACCTCCCGGCCGGGTTCGTGCGAACCCTGCTGGCTCGCCGCAGCCTCGACGACCCCGACGATATCGCCTACTACCTGTGCTTTCACCCCGCCACCATCACCCGCGAGCAGGTCGTCGCCGTGGCCGGAGCCAGATGGGCGGTCGAGGAATGTTTCCAAGCCGCCAAGGACCAATGCGGCCTGGACCACTACCAGGTCCGTAAATGGGAACCCTGGTACCGCCACATCACCCTCGCCATGCTCGCCCACGCCTTCCTCGCCGTCACCGCCGCCACCGACCCAAAAGCCCACGCGGGCTGGGCCGAATCACAGTCGCCGACGTCCGCCGTCTCCTGGCGATAATCCTGCGCCCCGCCCGCACCCTCACCCACGCACTCGCCGCCTGCAACTGGCGACGCCGACACCAAGCACACGCGCGGCAGCTGCGACATCAACGAAACCGATTATGAAACAACGAAATACAACTGTCGTGCTAGCTAGACGTCGTCTTCGAAGTCAGTTCCATCGCTGGAGATTGGGATTCAAGCAATCCAGCCCTTCACCATGTCGCGCGGGTCTCCCAGCGCACCGTCCCTGACTCCTGGACCCCGCCGCTGGTTTCACATGGCATGCTCTTGTCCCCCTTAACCTTTCGGCGCAGGGTAAGCCATCAGACCCAGGAATCCTCCAGAGACCTGACCATCCGCCGCCGCGCTGCCAGCGCAACGCCGACCGCGATTTGCCGAATCCTTAACCAACACGAAAGATTGCCGTTCGTGCTGCATGGGTGGGCTGGAACATCCGCGCATACCGCTTATCGTTTGCACGCCAACGCATCTTGCTGATTGACGCACGTGTTGGGCTGCAAAGCGCGCTCATAGCCGATCAGTGGATTTCCGACCACATTTGCCCTGGGTGTCAGCCCACTAGGTCTCTCGATTACCCGGCCACGATGGGCAGTGCAAGTCTCTCACGAACCCGATGGGACATCGGATGAAAATCGTTCGAAAGTCTGCCACGCTGCGTTCGGCATCGGTGAGGCCGACGGTGTCTCGATCGAGACGGCCCGGATCATCCGGGAGCAGAAGCGCAAGATCGTCGAACTCGAGCAAGCGGTCGAAATTCTTTCGGCGGCAACGAGTTTCTTCGCGCGAGCAAGCGGCCCGCGACAGAAGCGATCTGCGCGTTCATTGCCGAGCATCGGGCTCGGGTTCGGGGTAGCCGCGCACATGCCCGGCAGGAAGGCATGCAGGCAGCTGACTCGCTCAGGATCTCCGCGGCCGAGGGTTGTGTTGCTCTGGACTCCGCGGCCGGGCCGCGGCTGCCCGTGCCACCTCGTCGCGCCGGTCCGCCGGAACGAGCGGGGTGAGATCAGCTCGGGTGGTGATCATCAGCTTCTGGAAGATCGTGACCATCTGTGCGTCAACGGTTTTGAACGAGCTGCCGCGGCGGGCGGCGATCGCGGTGTTGGTCCAGCCGGCCGCGGCCAGCGTAGCCACCTCTTGCTCGGCGTTCGTCAGCTCGTACCACCGCGACGGACGGTTCTGCCGGACCGGATGATCCGCGGCCAGCCGGTCCAGGGATAAGGTGCCCAGTGCCAGCCGAGCGACCTCGTCGTATTCGGGCCGCAGCATCGCGCCCTCGCGCTCGGCTGCGACGAAGTCCTTGTGCCCGAGCACATCTCGTGCCGATTCGATGGCCTCGGAGGTTTCGATACCGAAGGGCCCCAAATTCGCGATATCCACCCCCAACCGCTGTCGCATCGTCGATGCGCCACCGCTGAGCTGCGCAATCTCCACGGCCCATGCCCGCACCCGATCCGCCGGGGCGCTCTTCGCCGCCCGCGCATCGTCGACCATTCGCGCCAACGTCCACGCCCGAATATGCACCGCCCAGATGACACCCCACTGGTCATGCATCGCGAGTTGATCGGCCAGGGCCGTACGTCCCACGGCGAGCGCCCCGTTCGGATCACCATGTTTGGTGAGCGCTATCGCCCAAGCCAATTCGGCCCACGACTTTGCCCACCCCGCGCCCGCGACGGTGACATTGTCGAGATGTCGCCGCGCGATGTCCAGCGCCTGCGCCGCGGTGCCGACAAACCCGGCGGCCAGCGCTTCGAACAACTCGCTCATGGCCGCTGCACCGAGATCACCATGGGCGGTGAACTTCTCGCGCGCGTTGCCCAGCACCGCGATCGCGCGCGCGTCACACTGCACCAGCAGCAGCTCACAACCTCGGGTGTATTCCACTGGTGCGGGCAGACCGAGATCGGTCTCGGGATCCGCACGCCAGTTCGCCCGTACTTCCGGGTCGACGACACAGGCCGCGACACATTCGTCGAGCATCCGCTCGGCATCCTTCGGCACGCCCTGGCACATGCTGATCCAGCCGATCAATGCCATCGCCGATATCTGGAGCTCGACCGGCGGTGATTCGAGCTCACGAGTGGCCGCCAATGTCTGCTCGGCCCAGCGCCGGGATTCACGCAACGAGCCCTTGAAGAACGGAACACGCAGCGCGATCAGACCGATCGCGATCTCCATACCGATCGCCGCTTCCCCGGATGTCTCGAGACTTCCGTCGATCGCGCAGAGCAGGTTGTTCCATTCCGCACGCGCCCAGCTCAGCAGATCCTGTTCCGAGGACCCGAACCACTCACTGCGCGCTCGCGCGACCTTGTCTCGGTAGTAGCGACGATGCGCGCGGGTCAGCCGCATCCATTCCGCGCCGCCCGAGCGCTCGCGCAGTCGCTGCTGCGCGAACACCTGGAAGCTCTCGAGCAGCGAATAGCGCACCGAGGTCGCGCTCAGGTGGAGCGAAACGAGCGATTGATCCACCAGGCGCTCGAGTAAAGCCTCGACTTCCGCTCTGGCGATGCACACTTCGGCGTCGCCCGCGACCGCGTCGAGGTCGGCGCACACCCCCTCGATCGCCGCCAACTCAGCTCCCACGTCGCCCGCGGGTGCGCGCGCATCGTCCGGATCGGCGTCGTAGCCCGCGGCGAACACCGACATCCGCTCGAAGAGCAGCCGTTCCTTAGCCCGGCACAGATCGAACGACCAAGCGATGACATCGCGAATGCCTTGATGCCGTTCATCGGCGCCGACGCGCGGACCGTGCGACCACCCCAGCCGCCGATCGGTCACTCCACCGTTGAGATCGCGCAGGATCATCGGCAGCGGCTGGCGCGGCAGCCGGGCCGCCGCCAGCCGGATGTACAGCGGGTGGTTGTGCAGATGGCGGCAGATCGAATCCGCCAGCGTGAGTTGGTCTTCCGCGACGGCGTGCCCGGTCAGCTCGGCTCGTTTGCGGAACAGTGTCAGGGCCTGTTCCTGGGGCAGCGACCCGACGGGCAGCAATTGTTCGTCGACCCATCCGATCGCCTCGCGACTCGTCGCCAGCACGGTCAGGCCCGGCACTTCGTCGAGTAGTTCGTCGATCAGTCGGCCGGTCCCGTCCAGCACATGCTCGCAGTTGTCCATCACCAGCACTGTCTGCAACATGCGGCCGACCGCATCGGAGCGGGTGAGCGTGTCGACCAACGCGGCCCACGCCGATCGGCCGGAGAAGTCGGCATCGACGATCGCCTGCGCGACCTCGTCCTCGATTGCCGTCGCGTCGGAGCCCTTCGACAGCCGGGCCAGCCGGACCCAATACACCGGGACCCGCCGGGCCTTCTGGTATCGGTGGACTGCCTCGGCGGCCAGGCGAGTCTTGCCGATACCACCCGCACCGATCAGGGTGATCAGGCGCGCCGAATCCAGCAGCAGCGTAGCGATCTTTTCCAGCTCGCGTTCTCGACCGACGAAATCACTGGTAGCCGCTGGCAGAGCGCCAGTATTCGAGGACCGCCGCCTAGACACAGCAATGCAGCTTAGTCGCCGATCGACCGTGAGCGCGCGGGCACCGTGGCTACCGATGTGTGGGCCCTACCTATCCGCAGACGATTTCCCCAGCGTCATAGGCGAATACACGACCCGGAAGGATCCAAGGTGCGACGAGTACAGATACTCGGAGCGGGCGAGTGCGGCCTGCCCCTGGCTCACCAACTCAGACGAAGCAACACATCGGTCACCCTGGTGACCGATCGCAGCGCCGAAGCCGTCCTGTCCGGCTCCGTGACGAGCACGCAAGTGAAGTTCCCCGCGACCTTGGATCTCGAATCGCAAGCCGGTCTCGGGTTCTGGGACGCGACGGCGCCGCGGATCCAGGGCATCCGATTCACCATGGCCATCGACTGCAATCCGGTGGCGGGCTGGGCCGGACACTTCAGTCGCCCCGCCCGCAGCGTCGACCAGCGGACGGTACTCGCTCGGCTGCTCACCGACTACGTTGCCGCGGGTGGCGATCTGGAGATCACCGACCTGTCGCTGCCGGAAATCGATCGGCGCGCCGACGACTTCGACCTGACGATCGTCACCCGAGCATCACGGGAACTCGCCGCATGCTTCCCGGCCGACCCGACGTGGCCGCCGACACCCGGTCCGCTGCGCAGCCTGGCGGTGCTGTATCTCGACGGGGTGCCGACCGACCCGGACGGCTTGGGGACCTATGTATCGCTGCCCGGATACGGTGAGGTGATCTCCTATCCGGGACTCACCGGCCCGTCGGGACAGGAAAAGCCCTGCGAGATATTGCTTTTCGAGGCACTGCCGCAGGGTGGACTGGATATGTTCGGCCCGCTCGACAACGCTGGCGAACGGTTGCGGCAGGCCAAACTGCTGCTGAATCGCTATCTGCCCCCAGCACTGGCCGATCGGTACCGTTATGCCGAACTGACCGATAGCGGAGCCACTTTGGTCGGTGCCGTGACGCCGACCATGCGGCAGCCGGTCGGCACCCTGCCATCCGGCGCACCCGTGCTCGGCGGCGGCGATGTCGTATGCCGGATGGACCCCGGCGGCGCGCAGGGCGCCAACAATGCCGTCCACTGCGCATTCCACTACAGCGCAGCGATTCTCGGCAATCCCGACGGCCCCTACGACCGCGCCTGGATGAATTCGACAGCACAGCCCTGGCTGACCGATATCGCCCACCCCGCGGCGCGCTGGACGATGGCGATGCTCGCGCCGCCACCCGAGATGCAGGCACTGATGCAAGCCGCACAGCAGGACCCGGCGCTCGCCGACGCCTTGGCCGACACCTTCGCCCGACCAGCGAATATGTCCCGTTTCGCCGCCGCTGCGCACTGACCTGGGGACTGCGTCATGCGGTAGGCAGCGGAGGAAAGACGACAGGCAGCGCGGTGAGCGCCCGATGGAATGGACCGGGACGCCACACCAGTTCCTCGACCGGCACGGCCAGCTCTACATCGGGCAGTACGTCGAGGAGTTGGTCGATGGCGTCCTGGGCGATCAGGTAGGCCGCGGATTTGGCGGGGCAAGTGTGCGGTCCTGCACTCCACGCCAGATGTGAACGGTTGCCGGTGAGGTCACCGGCGCTGACTGCGGGGTCGTTATTGCAGGCGGCCATGCTGATCACGACCGGTTCGTTTGCGGGCAGCCAGATCTCGTCGAGCAGAATCGGCTGGCGGGGATAGGTGACGCAGAAGTTCGCCATGGGCGGATCGGTGAACAAGACCTCGTCGAGGGCATCGCGAGTAGACAGACTCCCACCGAGGACGTTGCCCGCGAACCGGGCATCGGCAAGCATCAGCAGCAGGGTGTTGACGATCAGATTCTGCTGCGGTTCGATCCCCGCGCCGTACAGGATGACCAGCTGATGGATCAATTCCGACTCGTCGAGTCGGGTCGGATGCGCCAGCAGTCGCGTGGTGATGTCGTCACCGGGTTCGGCTCGTTTGAGCGCCACCAACTCCCCCAGCGCCGCCGACAGCAACCGATTGCCCTCCTCCGCGTCACTGCCCTCGAATACCGCCGCGGTGGCGGTGGCCACCTGTCGGCCGATCTCCGGCGGACAGCCGAGCATCGCGTTGACCGCGTCGAATGCGAGCGGAAACGCGTATTGGCGGACCAGGTCGGCCGCACCGGACGCACGGAAACCATCGATCAGCGGAACCGCGATCTCCTCCACGGTGGTGTGCAGGGCATGCAGATCGACGGCGCCGATGCTGTCGGCGATGACCTGCCGATAGCGCGCATGTTCCGCACCGGCGCTGCGCAGCGCGTTCGGACGCCACTCGAGTATCGGCAACACCGGACAATCCACGGGAACGGTCTGCTGCCAGGTGCGCGGGTCGGCGGGAAAATGCTCGGGGTCGTTGAGGATTCGCACCGCGCTGCGGTAATCGAGCACCAGGGTCGCGGGCACTCCGGGCGCGAGTTCGACCGGTGCCATCGAGCCGTAACGGCGGCGCATCTCCTGATAGGCCCGGTGCGGATCGGCCGCGAATTCCGGCGAGTACATCGGCACTGCGGCTTCGTCGATGTCGACGGGCGAGGAGTGATGTGGAACCGGACATTTCGCGTGTTGTGATGAGGACTGCGGCGTGGTCAACTGCGGAACTCCAAACGCTGGCTGTGTCGCATAAGCACGAGGCGGGTCGCCGTAAGGGTCACGCAATAGGTAGGTGCCGGGCATCGGTAGCGCCGGGCAACTACCGATGCCCGGCGCCTACCTATAGCGGCATCCTCAGGCTGGGGCGTCTCAGAAGGAGACCGACATATCCGGGGAAGGTGAGATGACATGACGTCTCCGTCGACAAGGGCCTCCGGCACGAGACCGATCAGTGTCGCCGATATCGCGGCCCAGTCGGACGGCATCCGCGCACTGCATCGACGTATCGACGAATTGCGTTCCACAGGAATGAATTTCGCGGCCGATGCGATCACGAAGGAAATGCTGGCGTTGGGTATATCACCGGATCAGCCATGACGGGAACCGCCTGAGAGCCAACTGGATCAGGCAGGATGGTGAGCGTGCGTATGTTGTTGGCAGTCCTCACGCTCTGCCTAGGGGCCGGATGGACGGCATGTCCCGTCACCGCCGAACCCGGTCCCCTGGGCGGACCGAATCCGGTGCTGGTGATCGGCGGATTCGATGCCGATGTCACGAAACTCGACACCATGCGAGCGTGGCTGGATTCCCGCGGCTACACCGCCTATTCGATGGTGCTGCCCGGCGACCCCACGGCAACCGCGCCCATTCCGGAATCAGCCCGGGCAGTGGCCGACAAGGTCGCGGAGATCCGGCGCACGACCGGATCCGCCCGGGTCGACCTCGTAGGTCATTCCATGGGCGGACTCGCTCAGCGTCACTTCGTGAAGTTCCTCAACGGGCGCGATCTGGTCGGCACCTACGTAGATTTCGGCACGCCCGAGCAGGGCGAACTCCTCGGAGCACTGTGCTCCACCTATCCAGGATGCCGCGATATGTCGCCGGGCTCACCCTTCCTGACCGCACTCAACGCCGACCCAGCAGTACCGCCGGGCCTGCCCGCCTACCATCTCTTCTCCGAAAACGCAGGCGCAGAGAAACTTCCGTTAACCGGCGCAATCAACGCCAGCATCCAGTCGTTCTGCCCCAGCCGCGAGGTCTCCCACGGCAACGAGCCCGTCGATGCCGTACTTCAGCAACTGGTCGACGCCGCCTTACGCGGCACACCGCTGACCGCCACCTGCCCCTAACGGAAGCGGTAGATCGCTCCGAGCAGGACCAGGCAGTATTCGGCGACGATGTCGAGGAATGCGGTGCGAGCCCGAAACCGCGCCTCCGCACTGGTTTCGACGCCAGGTGCGGCATCGATGCTGCGGAAACGTTGCAGCACCTCCGCGCGAGGATGACCGGTCCACGGACCGTAGTCACGGTCGTTGAGCCGCTCATCGACGGTCACCGTCAACCCCAGCGCGGTCGCGATCGTCCTGTGCGGTCGACACCGCACGCCGCAGCAGACTCGACAGGACCGCAACTGGATGCGCAGCAGCGAGCACGTTCGCCAATCGCTGCGCTTCAGCGATGCCGACCTCGTCCAGCAGCGCCGCGGTCACCGCCACCGCCAGCGCCGACGAACGCGGCATCGCACTGCACACCGAAATCCGCGCTGGACACCCCGCACAAGAACTCCTGCGAGTCACCCACGACCAGGACGCCGACCTACTCGTCCTCGGACGCAGCGGACACGCCGCGATCTGGGGCCGATTCATCGGCACCACCGCAGAACAAGTCGCTCGCCACGTCGAATGCTCGGTCCTCATCGCGACGTGAAACCAGGGACGTCGGATTCGCGTGCTGGTCGTTGTCCACACCGTCGGTGTCCGTATCCCTCTCGGTCACCGGGTGGCCACCTGCGGCTAGGACAGTGACCGCGCTCTGCTCCAACAGTTTTCGACCAAGAGGCCGGTCCCTTCATGCTCCACACTGCACGCGCCGCGTTCACGACGCTGGCCGTTGTCGCTGTCCTCGGCGCCAGCGTCAGCGCTCTGACCACCTCCAACCCCGCTTCCGCTCAACCGAATTCGGCGTGCGCCCAAGCCGGCGGCGCGCTCGCCGGCCTGCTACCGTCGGGGTCGGCGGTCTCCGCGTATCTGTGTGCCCAAGCCGGTGATCTCATCGATGTCCGTATCGGTGACGTGCATGGCACTCAACCCTCTCTCGGGCGCGACGAGGTGTTTTACAAGCTCGGCCGCTACACCCTCGGCAAGGACGCGATCAACAAGAAGTTCGACGACTGGTGCGAAGCCAACGGTCAGGTCAAAGCCGCGACTGTTGCTGCGAATGCAACTCTGGCAGACCGGGGTTCGTTCACCTGTGATCTGCCGATTGGGCAGGAGACCGCGGCGAGTATCGCCCCGATGAAGACCGTCGTGATCGGGCCGGGCGGGACCCTGTATTTGGCCGACGGCCATCACACGTTGACTTCGTTCTACGAACTGCCCGATGGCGGCCCGAACCTGCACCTGCGCCTGAACGTGCTCGGTAACCTCAGCCAGTACTCCGGCAACGCCTTCTGGGCCGAAATGGCGCGCAACGGGTGGGTGTGGAACCGCGATGTCGACGGCAATGTCGTGCCCTACGAGCAACTGCCCGCCAGCGTGGGACTGTCGAACTATGCCGACGACAAATACCGCAGCCTGATGTACTTCGCGCGCGATATCGGCTACACCGAAAACCGCACACCGTTCCAGGAATTCTATTGGGGCTCCTGGCTGCGCGACACCGGTGCCGCCGACCTTAGCGCCTGGAACGCCAACGACTTGACCAGCTATCTCGACACCCTGGCGCGAGCGACCATGGCCCAGAGCGCATTACCGGGCGACGCGGTGGTCGATAGTGGTCTGACCGCCGCCCAACTCGGGGCCCTGGCACAGTGGAATGACGGAAAGTCCACCGACAAAGGCGAATTCGCCAACATCTCCAAGCCCTACTCCGACCCCAAGCCTGGCAAGATCGCCTATTCCCTGGAATACAAAGCCATTCACGGAAAGTAGTCAACCGCACGGCGCGGGCTCGGCGACCGCCGAATCGTATTCGCTATCCATCTCCCCGGGTGGGCGCACCGAAGCAAGTGCGCCCACCCGGCAACCACGGTGCGCTACGGACGGATTGCCGTTCTCAGCATTCCCGCAGCACCGCTGTCGGATGCCGCCGGCCCTCGAGTTTTCGGCACCGTACACCCCAACTGCGAACCGACGCACGTACCGGGGAGAGTGCGCTGTCGATAGGCGCACCTGTGACCAGGACCACGCGGACACGCTGACCCGGGACGGTCAATCTCCTTGGATCGACCTTGTCGGCTGAGCCGTGGCCCGTTACTGCTGCACTGCAAATATTTTGGTCCTGCCGTCGGTGGACCTCCGCCGCGGTGGGTTCAGGAGGCGTCCGCCCGCAGAGGTGACACCGTCGTTGTCACTGCCCTCACCTTCGAATTACAGACGGCGGCGTTCACAGCCGCAGCTGCGAACGTCCAAGGTCCGAAGAACCGAAATACCATATCGCAGAAATCCGGGCGGTGATTTCGATCTGGACGCCAGCGCACTGGAGACCGGCCCGACCCAGAAGGTGCTCTCGGATCGGCATTTCGTGTTCTACAACAACCTGCGCTCCCCCGAAGGCACGATCGAACACACCGGCGACAACCTCACCGGTGAAGGCGAAGGCGACGACGAGGTGATCAACGTCGACCTCACCGCGACCCCACCGACGATCACCCCGCGCCCGATCCGCGAGCGCCGCCACCTCGCCGCCGCGACCCGCGCCTACGCGCGCGAGCTGGCCGCCGCCCCCGGAGGTGGCCAGACGATATCGGCACCAGCTCGGCAACCCGCCCGGCGGACGCCAACAATGCTTGCCGACAACGACTCTCAGCAAGATAGGCTCTGGGGCGATCCGGTTGCGGCTGCCCCGGGGAGGCCTCCGGAGTAACCACCGCCGTGACAGGACAGCCGTTCCAAGGGGGACCATGGTGACCACCATTCTCAGCACCGCAGGCATCGCGATCGCGGTCGTGACCGGGATCTGGCTACTCGGCGACATCATCGCCCGATGGTCAGGGATGCTGCTCGCCGTCGCCGGGGTCGGCTACATGATCGGCGGCCTCGTGCGCGGGGCCGTCATGGCCGCGATCGGGCTGCTCCTGTGGCTGATCGGGCATTGGATCTTCGCCTACAAGTATCACGGCTGGAAGAGCGCCCTTGCCCAACGGCTGTTCACTACCACTCGGCTGCGGCGCTTCGACCCGACCCGTGGCTGGGCCATTCCGGTCACCGACAGCGGGCAGGCCGACGGCTTCGACTCGGCCTACCCCAGCTCGGGAATGTAACCGCATCGGCGGCACGGAGATCCCGCCGACCGGGTATACGGGTTTCGGCCAGCTATCACGTTGCCCTCGGCAGTCCGGCGACCGATTCCATGCGGCCCGGTCGTCTTCACCCCGATAGAGCAGGGGGCTCGCAGTAGGTGTTTCGGCCCTTGAATGCGGTGAGGGTGTCCGCTCTGCGCACGCCCTTCACCCATTTGCCCGTTGCGGGCGGGGATGCCCTGCGTAAGGCTGGGTGCCCGTTTCGGGCATAGTGCGCTATAGCATTAGCTTCCGGGAGTCGCTCCCGAATCTGAGCGTCGCGCCCAGGCGTTCAGGGCTCTGCCCCAAAAGTTTTCGGGATCCGCTCCCGACGGCGTATCGCTCCAGTTGTCAGCGCCGTTCGGAAATCTCACGGAGACTGGCTCGCAGCCATCTGTGGTGGGATGCCGTAGTCAGCACCGGACCGGTTACCGCGTGAAGCAGTGATGAACACCGATCCGAATGGGCCATGGAAACAGGCGCGATTCCCCGAAGCCCGGCTATCCCCTGGAACGGCTACAGGCAGCAGCAAGAGCCATGATCAAAACCTGTGGATGACCGGGGAGGGAGTACCTTCCCGGATGATCTAGAAATCAACGGTTTTGATCAGCCTGGCGCGCCAACGCCGGGTGGGAAGGTACGTCCCGATGCTCAAGGTAGTCCAAGGTGGCGAGGAGCCCAACGGCGGTGCGGCCGGGTTTCGGTCGCTGCTCGATGAGATCGTGCGTGATGGTGCGCGGCAGATGCTGGCGGCGGCGTTGCAGGCCGAGGTTGCGGCGTATGTCGAGCAGTTCGCCGGCCAGGTCGACGAGAACGGCCACCGGTTGGTGGTGCGTAACGGTTACCACGAGCCGCGGACCGTGGTGACCAGGGCGGGCGCGGTCGAGGTGAGGGCGCCGCGGGTGAACGACAAGCGGACGGACATCGAAACCGGTGAGCGCAAGCGGTTCTCCTCGGCGATCCTGCCGGCGTGGGCACGGAAGTCGCCGCAGATGAGCGAGGTGTTGCCGCTGCTGTACCTGCACGGATTGTCCTCGGGTGACTTCGCGCCCGCGCTCGAGCAGTTCCTGGGCACCGGCGCGGGCCTGTCGGCCTCCTCGATCACCCGGTTGACCGCGCAGTGGCAGGACGAGGCCCGCGCTTTCGGGCAGCGGGATCTGTCGAGTGTGGACTACGTGTACCTGTGGGTCGACGGCATCCACCTGAAGATACGCCTGGAGCAGGAGAAACTCTGCCTACTGGTGATGATCGGGGTGCGCGCCGACGGCCGCAAGGAGCTCGTCGCGTTGACCGACGGGTTCCGAGAGTCGAGTGAGTCGTGGGCGGATCTGCTGCGCGATGCCCGCCGCCGTGGCATGCGTGCCCCGGTCCTGGCCGTCGGCGACGGCGCGCTGGGGTTCTGGAAGGCGCTGCGCGAGGTGTTCCCCGCCACGAAGGAGCAGCGTTGCTGGTGGCACAAACAGGGCAATGTTCTTGCGGCGCTGCCGAAGTCGGCGCATCCGGGCGCGCTCGCGGCGATGAAGGAGATCTACAACGCCGAGGACGCCGACATGGCCCGCACGGCGATCAAGGCGTTCGAGCGGGACTACGGCGCGAAGTTCCCCAAAGCCGTGGCGAAGGTCGTCGACGACGCCGATGTGCTGCTGGAGTTCTACAACTACCCGGCCGACCATTGGGTACACCTGCGCACGACGAATCCGATCGAATCCACGTTCGCGACAGTGCGATTGAGGAGCAAGGTCACCAAGGGGCCGGGCTCGCGCGCCGCCGGCATCGCGATGGTGTTCAAGCTGATCGAGTCCGCTCAGGCCCGCTGGCGCGCAGTCAACGCCCCACACCTGGTCGCCCTTGTCCGCGCCGGAGCCACCTTCGAGAGAGGCAAACTCAAAGAACGACCGGCCGACTCGTCCGAGCAGGAGGCCGCCTGAAACTCACCCATTCACAGGATTTGACAAGTCTCCAGCAGGCATGTCACGCAATTCGTGTCTGCGCCGCTTTCTCGACCGCGGCTGAGAACTGCTCGGGTCGAGGTACAGATCCATTCGGTCATGATTCGAGCCGCGCTGCCTTCGTGACGAGATAGCGCCGCTCGGGTTCGCTAAGTGTCCTGTGTGCTGCCGAACGGTATTGCTCGGCGGCCAGTTCCAGATCGCCTGCGAGTTCCGCGAGATGCGCTTCGACTGCGGCGAAACGATGATGCTCGGCAAGGATCCGGTCGGTCCGCAGTTGCTCGAGCAACGTGAGCCCGGTGGGCACGCCACGTGCCATCGCCAGGGCGACAACACGATTCAGCGTCACCATCGGATTGTCCGACATCTGGTCGAGCAAGGTGTAGAGCGCGAGAATCTGCTCCCAGTCGGTCGCGTCCGGTGTCGGCGCCTCGTCGTGGACTGCCGCGATCGCTGCCTGAATCTGGTAGGGACCGGGCTTGTTTCGTGACATCGCGGCAGTTACCAGCGCAGCTCCTTCGGCGATCTGCGCGCGGTCCCACAACGTCCGGTCCTGCTCGGCCATCGGAATCAGCATGTCACCTGGCCCGGTCCGCGCGGCACGGCGGGCGTCGGTCAGCAGCATCAGCGCGAGCAGGCCGGCAACTTCGCCGTCGCCGGGCAGGCTGCGGTGCAGCATCCGGGCGAGTCTGACGGCCTCGGTCGACAATTCGACCCGCGCAAGCACCGGCCCCGAGGTGCTCGTGTAGCCCTCGTTGAAGATCAGGTACAGCACCTGCAGCACGGCGTCGAGGCGTTCGGCGTGCTCGGCCGGCATCGCGAACGACACGCCGGACTGCTTGATCGTCTTCTTGGCGCGGCTGATCCGCTGCCCCATCGTCGCTTCGGGCGCGAACAGCGCGCGGGCGATCTCTCCCGTCGTGAGGCCGCCGACCGCGCGCAGGGTGAGCGCGATCTGACCGGTGCGCGGCAACGCGGGATGGCAGCACATGAACAGCAGTATCAACGAATCATCCTGTGCCGAAACGGGTCCGGACGGTGCAACCGGCACTTCCTCCCGCTCACGGCGGGCCTGCTCGCTGCGCAGCAGGTCGATCAATTTCCGCGAGGCCACCCGGATCAGCCAGGTGCGTGGTTCGTCCGGCAACGGGGGCCACTGTGTCGTCGCCGCAAGCAATGCCTCCTGTACCGCGTCCTCGGCAAGGTCGAAGTGCCCGTACCGCCGGACGAGCGCACCGAGGACCTGCGGCGCCAGGTCGCGCAGCAGGTCCTCGATCTCGCGAGCGATCACAGATCGGCCGGCGGTCCGTCGGGTAGCGGCCGGACCTCGACCGTGTCGCCGGTGTTGTCGGCGACACGTGCGGCGATTGCCATCGCGCGGTCGTGGGAGTCGACGTCGACGACCGAGAAGCTCGCAAGAACCTCCTTCACCTCGGCGTACGGCCCGTCGCTGGCGACCGGACCCGAAGCCGACTTCCGCACGGTCCAGGTCAACGACGGATCGGCGAGCCCCATCGTCGTGACCAACTCGCCGGACTCGGTCAGCTCGGCACCGAGCTCCTCGTAGAACTTGCACATCGCGGCGAACTCGGGACTCGAGTAGTCGACCGACGCCCAGTCCGCCGTGTTGGTGTAGGCCAGCAGGATGTACTTCACGGCTCCATCCTCCCGCTATCCACCGACGCGCGTCATCGTCGCCTCGTAACCGCCACCGGGCCACACCCACGCGCCGGACAGCATGTTGCCGTCGGCGCTGAACGTGGTCCGGCAGTACGCCGGCGAGCCCTTACGGCCACCCCAGATCGTCAGCACGTCGCCGTCGAGTTCGTACTCGTAGTCGAGCGTTTCGCCGTCGCTCGAGTAGAAGCGTGACGTGACCGCCTCACTCGCCTCACCGCCGAACGGCCGTTCGTGGCCGATGACTTCGAGTCCGGAGACGTGGTGCCCATCGTGGTCCATGTCCACGCGCTGGGACAAGAAGGCGCGGCCGTCGAGCCACGCGTAGGTCGTGGTGCCGTCGGCGCCGCCGGACACCCGCCAGGTGCCGACGAGACAGTCGAGGTCGGAGATCGAGGTACTCATGACGAGAGTTCCTTTCGGTTGATGGTTCCTTCGCCGGTACCACGGAGCCAGCGGACGGTCTTCGACATTCGGTCGTCGAACCGTGCGCGGCGGCGCCGCGCACACAGCTTCGACAACAGCAAGCTCGAACGCCCCGACCAGACAACCGAGGAAACGCCCAAAAGGTGATCTTGATCCACAGGTCTTGACAATTGCTCCAGCAGCAACTGCGCGCACCTATGCCGGTGAGAATCGACCGCTCGACACGTCGACGATGCACCCCAAGATGGTCACCACCAGACGCCGCACGATCGACGCACGGCAAAAGGTTCGCCCAGTGCGTACGGGGTCAGTAGCTGTGCCCCGGCGGAGGTATCCGCCACTGACCAGATGATGGCGGTAGCACCGCGGTGTCAGCGGTCGGGTCGACCCGCAGGAAGCGGATGAACCCATCCACGGTGACCCCGGCGGCAAGGATCTCTGCGGGCAACCGCGCAGCGGCGTTCCTCGAATCCATGCGCTACATGGTCACCGAGCACACCTGCCGTAACCGGAAATCACGCGACCAACGACAAAATTCCACACCACAGGTGGCGGCGGGTAACGATTCGGCAATCCCGGCGCAGGCGGCACGAATGCGCCCACCTCTAGGCAAGCTGGGGGGTTGAAAAACGCCGAGCAGAGGCGGAAAAACCGCCTCTGACCTGGTCGGGATGACAGGATTTGAACCTGCGACCACCTGACCCCCAGTCAGGTGCGCTACCAAGCTGCGCCACATCCCGTTGCGCCCGGTTGTGGGCGCTCGAAAAGATTACCTCAGGGGTGGGCGAGACGCCGAATCGCCTGGTTATCGGTGTGGCGGGTGGGGTAGGTGGGTCAGCGCGGGGTGACGCGGGCGGCGGCTCGGGACTCGTCACCGACGGCGAACCAGACGTCGAGGGCGGTGTCGTCGCGGCGGCCGATGACGCGGACCTGCTCACCCGCTTGCAATGGTTTGGTGTATTCGACGACGGTGCGGTGCGGGCCGGATTTGAGGTCGGTGTGGGCGGCCAGCATTTCTTCCAGTGCGCTGAGATAGACAGCGTTGTTGACATGGTCGAACCAGTCGATATCGGCGATGCGGAGCGGGAAGGGTAGCTCCTGGGTTCCGGGGCCGGTGGGTAGCGAGTCGGTGAGGGCCGCTTTCCAGCGCAGGCGGTGTTCGGTGGTGCCTGCGAGCATGGGTGCCATGAAGCGGTCGCTCATGCGGGCGGGGACACCGGATTCGGTGCCGAAATGGATGAGAAATCCCTCGGTTTCGACCAATCCGCCCTTGCTACCGCAGATTTGGACGCGCATATTGCACCAGCGGTTGGACAGGGCCGAGCACCAGCGGCGCAGGGTGACGTGTTCGCCGAATTCGACGGGCTCGAGAACATCGATGACGGTGCGACGGACCACCCAACCGCGGTGGCTGTCACCGTCCTCGACGGCGCCGAGGTGTTCGAAACCGATGTCCTGGAGGTAGCGGGCAATGGCGTCGAGGCGCAGGCGTTGGTCGCGGTCGGTGTCGGCGAGGCGGACCGGCCAGCCTGTTTCGAACGGGGTTCCGGTGCCAGGGCGTTCCGGCAACACACTGGGAATGACCATGAACGGATAATGCCAGGTACTGGTCGTCCAAGTCCGCGCCGACCCGCCGTCGCGAGCGCCCGCGTCGCGATCACCGTGTCGAGATGCTCCCGTCAGTGGTGATAGCCGGTCGCACTCGGTTACCTAACGTTGAAGGTATGAGTCCACCGGCCAACCCGTGGTCGAACCAGCCCAAGGGCCTGCCTGCCAAGGAGTCCAGCGGCAACGAGCTGGCAGTCGACCGAGTAGTACTCGCCGCCATCGCGATCCCGTCTGATCAGCGGCGCCGACCCGATATCGGCATGCTCACCGGAACCACCCTCGCGGTCGCGCTGGTGTTGCTGGTCGGCTTCCTGCTGACGGGCCGATCAGGAGATTCGACAACAGCCACCAGCACCGCCATGCCAGCGAGCGCGATCCAGGCCAACCGCGGGCTGACCGTCGGCGAGGTCACGGCCAACGACGGCAAGACGGTGACCGTGGCCGGGCTACTCGGGGCGAAAACCAAAGTACACATCAACGCCGATACCCAGGTACTGGTCCTGAGCGCCACCAGCGTGTCGGCTGTGAAGGTCGGCGCCGCGGTCGTCATCCACGGCAACAAGGAGGCCGACGGCTCCATCACCGCGAATTTGATCGTCGGCGCCGAGCTGTGAACAGCGGTTAGCGAACGACCGGCTCGTCCGCGGCCATGGCCGCACCGGTGAGTTCGACGGACCGGAGTCGATCGTCGATTTCGGTCGCGTGGTGGGCGACGATGAGTTCGTCTGCGGCGATGGATCCCGCAAAATCCGCCAGGTAGTCCCGAACTTCAGCGGGTGTGCCGACCGCGGTGTACCGGGTCATCGCGCTGAGCTGGCTGCCGTTGGGCGAGGCGAGGAATGCGTCGATCTCCTCGTCGCTGAATTCGGCGCCCGCCGCACCTCGCCTGATCATGGCCCGTGCGCGCGCACGGTAGGCGACCGCCTTCTGCTCCGCCGCCGCGTCGTGGTCCTCGGCGGCGAACACATTGACTCCGGCCATCACATACGGCTCGGCCAGTTGCTCCGACGACCGAAAATTGTCGCGGTAGACGGCCACCGCCTGGTGCAGCGCGTCGGGCGCGAAATGCGATGCGAAGGCGTACGGCAGGCCGAGCTGCGCGGCGAGCTGCGCGCCGAACAGTGACGAACCCAGAATGTAAAGCGGCACAACGCCTTCCGCCCGCGGCACGGCCTGCACTCCCGGCACTCGCGAGTTCCCCGTCAGGTAGCCCTGCAGCTCCAGTACGTCCTTGGGGAAGGAGTCCGCCGATGCCGGGTCCCGGCGCAGCGCGAACATGGTCTTCTGGTCGCTGCCCGGTGCGCGGCCGAGTCCGAGGTCGATCCGTCCGGGATACAGCGTCTCCAAGGTGCCGAACTGCTCCGCGATCACCAGTGGCGAATGGTTGGGCAGCATGATGCCGCCCGCCCCGAGCCGAATGGTGTCGGTGTGCGCCGCGACGTGACCGATGAGAACACTGGTGGCGCTGGATGCGATCGAGCGCATGTTGTGGTGTTCGGCGTACCAGACGCGTCGGTAACCGCTGCGCTCGGCGACCCGGGCCAGCGCGACGCTGTTATCGAAGCTGTCGCGCGCGGTCCGGCCGGGTGCGATCGACGCCAAGTCGAGGATCGACAGTGCGGTGGGCATAAGACGCTGCCTTTCGAAAAGTCAGAGAACGCGGTGGAGTTCTTCGGTGAAGGCCCGGATACGGGCATCGTCGCGGCGGTAGTACGTCCACTGGCCGCGCCGGGTGGCGCTGAGGAATCCGGCGCGCTGCAGGATCGCCAGATGCGCCGAGATGGTCGACGCCGAGGTCCCCGCCTTCTGCTGGATGAGGCCGACGCACACGCCGAGCTCGGCCGTATCCGGCCCGCGTTCCGGGAAGTTCGCATCGGGATCCTTGAGCCACGTCAAGATGTTCAGCCGAGTCTCGTTCGCCAGCGCCTTGCACGCGTCGAGCACATCCACCTCCCTTCGGTATTTCGCTAATTAACGAACTTACGCCGCCGACGACGGCTCAGCACCGTGACACAGACCACGCCGGGTGTCAGAGAACCAGGGATCCCGCGCGTTTGACGGTCCGAATGACCGGAGCCGATTCGACAGTGGCGATTCCGGGTAGCTCGGCGATGCGTTCGGTGAGGTAGCGGCCGAGATCGTGCGGGTCGCGGCAGTTGACGGCCGCCACCAGGTTGGTGGCGCCGGTGGTGAGCGCGGCGAAGGAAACTTCGGGGTGGCAGGCCATGGCTTGTCCGACGGTGACGGCGGCGGCCGGTCGGGTGGCGATCCAGAGACGGGCTTCGGTGCCGAAATCGAGTGCGACGGAAGGGATATCGAGTTGGTAGCGCAGGATTCCATTGCGGCGCATGGTGTCCATGCGGCGGCGAACCTTGGTTTCGGACCATTGGGTGGCGGTGGCCAGGTCGGAGTAGGGGGTGCGGCCGTCGTGGTTGAGGGCGCGCAGGAGGGTTCTATCGCCTTCGCCGAGGTGCAGGGGGCCGTCTTCAGGGTCGGCCGGAGCGGGGCGCAGGTGGTCGACCTGATCGGAGGTCAATGCGGCGAGGCCTTGCCAGCGGTCGGGCAGCATGAACCCGCGCAACAGCAGGTGGGCGGACATGCCAACGATTCGACTGGTGCGTGGAAGTTTTTGCAGCAGTAGGGTTTCCTGCTCTTCGGTACTGCGGGTCTGCACCGTGCAGGACACCTCGGTCCCGGCAGAGAGCAGATAGACAAACGACGTATCGTCACGGGCCGCAAGGGCTTTTGCGACCGATCCGGCGGCGTCCGGAGTGCAGCGCAATCGGATCGTCCATTGGACGTAGCCGAGACGACGGCCGTCGACCAGTCCGATCACCCTGAGCGCATGGGTATTGCGGAGCTGACGATAGCGACGGGCGACGGTGTTCTCGGAGATGTCGAGAACTTCGGCAATGGTTCGAAAGGACGACCGGCCATCGATCTGCAGCGCGTGGACAATGCCGCGATCGACGGTATCCATCATCAGATCTCCATTTCTGACGGTTTCCAGTGATATTAGCCCTAACTCTGGTGAATACCACTCCCCCGTCCGCACGATCGTGGCATGGCCAAGAACATCCTCGTCCTCGCCGCCAGCGGAAATGTCGGCAAGCAACTCGTCGCCCAACTCTGCGCGGCCGGTCACCACGTGCGCGCAGGTACACGTAACCCGGCGACCGTCGAATTCCCGGCCGACGTGCAGGTAGTACGCGCCGAATTGTCCCAACCCGAAACCCTGATCGGCTGCCTCGACGAAATCGACGCGGTCTTCCTGTTATGGCCGCTGCATACCGGCGCACAACTACCGAAAGCGCTCGACATCATCGCCGAGTACGCCCATCGCGTGGTGTTCCTCGGCACCGGCGGCATCCCGGACCTGAGTTTCGAGGACCAGGAAAGGCTGGTGCACGGCTGCGGCATCGAATCGGTGGTGATCCGGCCGAGCGCTTTCGCCGTCAACACGCTCTGGTGGGCCGATCAGATCCGCACCGGCGACATCGTGCACGGCAGCCATGGCGCGTTGCCGATGAGCCTGATCCACGAGGCCGATATGGCGGCCGTAGCGGCCCGGGCGCTCACCGAAAACGGCCATGCCGGAACCACTTACACGCTGACCGGACCGGAAGTGCTCACCCGGGTCGAGCAGGTGCGGGTCATCGGCGAAGTACTCGGGCGACCGTTGCGCTGGGCCGAACTCACCCGTGAACAGGCCCGGCAGCGGCTGCTCGCCGACGAATCCTTTCCCGACTCATTCGTCGAGGTCCTGCTCGACGGCTACGACAAGATGATGAGCGCACCACGACCACGAACCACCGCTACTGTCGCCGACCTCACCGGTCGCCCGGCGCGATCCCTGGCCGAATGGGTATCCGACCACCGCGCCGACTTCCGCTGACCGCACGGCGGCGCAACACCCCACTCGGCGAAACTCAGGCGAGTCCGAGGCTCACGATCGGTGTGCTGGTCGGCCGGGCGGAACCACCTGCGGGTTCGACCGTCATGGCCAGGGTATCGACGGTATCGAAGCGGGTGAGCACCGACGGAGCGGCGGCCGACACCACCACCGCGACCGAATGCGGCACCCCGTCCGCGGACACCAGCCAGACCTGATAGGTGCGCCCATCCGGTGGTGCCGGAATACCGTCGAAACTCACCATCGCGGTGGCGATCCCGGCGGAAGTCCGTACCGTGAGCGCGCCGCCGAAGGACACCGGGATCAACCGCGTCCGCAAATCGGGCTGCGCGAGCATCAACTCCGTGCTCACGCCGCGCGCAGGAGCTGTGGTGTGCAGCATCACCATCGCGACGCCCGCACCGAGCGTGATGATCACCGCGGCGGCCGCCGTCACCCAGCCCAACCGCCCGCGCCAGCGGTGGCGGACAGGGTGGTGATCGGTACCCAGAGATTGGTCGAGCGCCCGCAGCAGTGCATTCTCGAGCTCTGGCGGCGGCGCCATGGCGTCGACAACGGTGAGCGAAGCCAGCACTTCCCGCAGGTCGTACACCGTGGTGGCGAACTCGGCGGCGATGGCCTCGTCCACATCCTCCAACCGGCGTTCGATACGTCTGCGCTCGATCGTGTCCAGCGAATCCAGTGCATACGGGTAAGCCAGGTCGAGCAAGTCCGCGGCCGGTCGGTCGTGGTCGCTCATCAATTGTCACCTCCGGACAGACAGTGTGCGAGACGTTTGAGCCCGTCCCTGATCCGGCTCTTGATTGTGGGCAGCGGGACCGCCAGCTGTTCGGCCACCTCGGGATAGGTTCGTCCGCTGTAGTACGCCAACGCCAGCGCCTCCCGCTGCATCTCGGTCAAGGTCTGCAGACAGCCGAGCACGGCCTCCGCATCGAGATGCTGATCGACCGCTTCGGCGACGACGTCGTGATCGCGTCCCAAATGCGTATGCCCGTAGACGATGTCGCGGGTCGACGCGGCGCGCTCGCGGCGAACGCGGTCCACCGCGCGCCGATGCGCCAACGTCATCAACCAGCCCATCGGGCTGGACAGGGTGTGGTTGTACCGTTCGGCCTGCGACCACACCTGCAGATATACCTCCTGCACAACCTCTTCGGCCTCGGCGTGGCTGCGCAGGACGCGCACCGCCATACCGAAAACGCGGTGACTGGTCTCGCGATAGAACTCGGTGAAGGCGTCGCGATCCCCCGCCGCCACCGCCCCGAGCAGATCGATCAATTTCCGATTGTGCTCGGCCTGCTCGGCCCCCCGATGCAATGGACAGTAACCGATGGGCGAATCTCCGTCGGCGGCATCGGTGCGCAGGGGGATGACGATGAACTCCGAATCACGAGTCATGGGCACCTCCTACCTGGTAGTTGGCGGGGCACTATGGACATCGGATGGATCGACTGCGGCAACACTCTGAACTCGACTCCTGACCAGGTCGGGGCCGTATTTGAGATGGCCTGCTGGTCGAACGGTCCGGGGCAGGCCTCGGCATTCGAACTCAAAGGAGTTCGCGTCGCTACACGAAGCAGATTGGTCGAATACCAAACTAAACCCGAGTACCAAAGTTCACTCGAGGTTTGCCGAAGTCAGGTGTTTCGCATGCGCGAGAGACCAGAACGGACGCCGTTGCTTCGCAGCGGCGTCCGTTCTGTCGGCGAGGTGCGGAGGTTATTTCTTGCGGTCGCGCTTTTCCCGGACGCGCACCGAGATGCGGACCGGGGATCCATCGAAGCCGAATTCCTCGCGCAGACGGCGCTCCAGGAAGCGGCGGTATCCGGCCTCCAGGAAGCCCGTCGTGAAGAGCACGAAGGTCGGCGGGCGGGTGGTCGCCTGGGTGGCGAACAGGACGCGGGGCAGGCGGCCGCCGCGCATCGGCGGCGGTGTGGCCGCGATGACTTCCTTGAGCCAGTTGTTCAGGCGACCGGTGGGGATGCGCTTATCCCAGGATTCCAGCGCGGTCTCCATGGCGGGCACCAGTTTTTGAACGGCGCGGCCGGTATGCGCGGAAATATTGACGCGCTGCGCCCACGGCACCCGGACCAGGTCGCGGTCCACTTCCCGGTCCAACTGCAGTCGGCGGTCCTCGTCGACCAGATCCCACTTATTGAAGGCGAGCACGAGCGCGCGACCGGAATCGGCGACCATGCTGATCACCCGCAGGTCCTGTTCGGTGATCGGCTCGGAAGCATCGATCAGCATGATCGCGACCTCGGAGGCCTCCAATGCCGCCTTGGTGCGCAGCGACGCGTAGAACTCCATACCGCTGGCATGGGAAACCTTGCGCCGCAGCCCCGCGGTGTCGACGAACTTCCAGATCCTGCCGCCCAACTCGACCAGCGAGTCGACCGGGTCGACGGTCGTGCCCGCGACATCGTGCACCACCGAGCGCTCGTCGCCGGAGAGCTTATTGAGCAGGCTGGACTTGCCGACGTTCGGCTTGCCGACGAGCGAGACCCGGCGTGGGCCGGTGCCGCCGGTGCCCTCGCGCGGCGTCTCCGGAAGGACCTCCAGTACGTCATCGAGCAGGTCGCCGGTGCCGCGGCCGTGCGAGGCACTGACCATGCGCGGTTGGCCGAGGCCCAGCGACCACAACGCGGCCGCTTCGGCCTCGACGCGCTCGTCGTCGACCTTATTGGCGACCAGGAGCACCGGGATCTTGGAGCGGCGCAGCTTCTTCACCGCGGCCTCGTCGGTCGCGGTCGCGCCGACGACGGCGTCGACCACCAGCAGGATGGCGTCGGCGGTCGCCATGGCCAGTTCGGCCTGGCGGGCGACCGACTGCTGCAGGCCCTTGGCATCGGGCTCCCAGCCACCGGTGTCCTGCACCAGGAAACGCCGACCCGCCCAACTCGCCTCGTAGGAGATGCGGTCGCGGGTCACTCCCGGAATATCCTCGACGACGGCCTCGCGGCGTCCGAGAATCCGGTTCACCAGGGTCGACTTGCCGACATTCGGGCGCCCGACCACCGCGACGGTCGGCATGGCGATATGTTCTTCGTCACCGAACTCGTCGAGATCGGCCATCTCCCAATCGGATTCGTCGCTCCAGACGCCGTCGCCCGCGAGCACGTCCTCAGTCACTGTGCACTTCCCGTCCGGCCAACCGAAACCTGCCGCACCACAACGCGATACAGCTCGTCGATGACCTCATCCATATTCAGCTCGCTGGTGTCGACCAGCACTGCGTCGTCGGCCGGACGCAGTGGGGACACCGTGCGGGTGGAGTCGAGGGTGTCGCGCCGCTGCACATCGGCGAGCACGGCCTCGTAGTCGTCGCCGCGGCCTTCGGCGATGTTCTGCTGGTTGCGGCGCTGGGCGCGGGCCTCGGCGGAGGCGGTGAGGTAGATCTTGGCGTCCGCCTCCGGCAGCACGACGGTGCCGATATCGCGTCCCTCGACCACGATTCGCGATGCGGCAGAAGCGATTTCACGCTGCATCGCGACCAGCAGATCGCGCACCTCGGCCACCGCGGACACCGCGGAGACCGCCTTGGTGACGGCATTGCCGCGGATCTCCGAGGAGACGTCCTCACCATCGAGCAGGATCACCTCGCGGCTGGGATCGGTGCCGATGGTCAGCGGCAACTCCTTGACCGCGGCACTGATCTCGGCCGCGTCGCTCAGCTCGACACCGGCACGCAGCACGCGCAGCGTCGCGACGCGGTACATGGCACCGGTATCCAGATAGCTGGCGCCGAGCCGGGTGGCCAGTCGACGCGAGACGCTGGATTTGCCGGTGCCCGAAGGCCCGTCCATGGCTACGACCAGCGGCGTGGTGCCATCAACCATCGCAGGGACCTCCACGGGAATCTCTACACCGTTCACAACGACACCGCCTCATAGAGTTTGCCGACTTCATCGCGACCGATCACGCGCAGCGTGCCAGGCCGTTGATCGCCGAGCGCGACCGGACCGATATTGGTGCGCACCAACCGGGTCACCGGATGGCCGACCGCGTCCAGCAGTCGGCGCACGATGTGCTTGCGCCCTTCGTGCAACACGATCTTGACCAGCGAACGTCCCTCATTGATCTCCAGCACCTGGAACTTGTCCACCTTGGCCGGACCGTCCTCGAGTTCGACACCGTCCCTGAGGCGCTTGCCGATCCCCTTGTGGACCTCACCATTGACCGTCGCCAGATAGGTCTTCTCCACCTGGAACGACGGGTGCATAAGCCGATGCGCGAGATCGCCGTCATTGGTGAGCAGCAGCAGGCCCTCGGTGTCGGCGTCGAGCCGACCGACGTGGAACAGGCGCTGACCGGCCGCGATGCGTTCGGCAACAATATCGCCGACACACGGACGGCCCAGATCGTCGGACATGGTGGACTGCCAGCCCTTGGGCTTGTTCAGCGCGAGGTGGACCAACTCCTCGCGCACCATGACGCGGGTGCCGTCGACGCGAACCACCGCCTGCTGCGGATCGATCCGCAGGCCCTGTTCGGTGACGATCGCGCCGTCTACCTCGACTCGGCCTTGGGCGATCATCTCCTCGGCCGCGCGGCGCGAGGCGACACCGGCCTTGGCCAGCACCTTCTGCAGCCGCTCGCCCTCGCCCCACGGCATCTTCTCGTGGCCGCCCTCGGCGGGCTGATCGACATGCTGGCGCTTGGCGGGCTTGGCATTGCTCAGCAGCGGGCCGGCGACGACCTTCTTCTGCGGCTTCGAGGCCTTGGCCTTCTTACCGACGGGTGCGGACATCGCGGCCGAAGCCGGGCGACGCGACGGATTACCTTGCTGCGCAGCGCTTCCCGATGTGTAACTGCGCGAACCGGTGGCACGCGGGGCCGAGCCGCCCTGTGCGGCACCGCGATAGGCGTCACCACGCGAACCGCGCTGATCGGAGCTGGCGCCGTGCGACGAACCGCGGTAACCCGAACCGCCCTGCGACGAACCGCGGTAGCCGCTGTCCTGGGAGGAACCGCGGTAGCCGCTGTCTCCTTGCGTCGAGCCGCGGTAGCCGCCGCCCTGCGACGAGGAGCCACGCCGATCGCCGCCACCTCGCGTGGAACCGTATCCGCCGCTCGGTGCGGCACCGCGGTAACCGCCGCCACGCTGATCGCCCTGCGACGAACCGCGGGAGCCGGAGCCGCGTGCGGAGCCACGGTAGCCGTCGTCCTGCGCGGCACCGCGGTAACCGCCGCCACGCTGATCGCCCTGCGACGAGGCGCGGGAGTCCGAGCCGCGTGCGGAGCCGCGGTAGCCGCTGTCGTCTCGGGACGAACCGCGGTAGCCGCGATCGCCGCCGCTGTCTGAATCTCCCCGGTAGCCACTGCCCCCGTGCGAGGAGCCGCCCCATTCGGCCCCGCGCCGCGTACCTCCCCGTTGCGGCGAACGCGCGTCGCGTGTGCTTCGGTCTGCGCCGCCCCGTCGGGGCTGGTCGCTTCTGTTCCTACGATCCGGTGTGCCATCTCGGCGAGCGGGCGTATTCATGTTGTCCTGTCAGTCTTCTTCGGTACCGAGATCCAAATTGGTCTCGGCGGATTTCTTTAACCTGGTGTAACGGGGGTCCGTCTCCAGGCTCTCGTTGATCTCGTCGATCAGGTCGACGCCCGGCAGTAGGGGCGCCAGTGGCGGCAGGTCGGTCAGCGATGCGAGTCCGATCCGTTCCAGGAACAGTTCGGTCGTGCGGTACTGCGTGCCGTTCGTCTCCGGGTCCACCCCGGCCTCGGCGATCAGTCCGCGAGCCAGCAGGGTTCGCATCACGCCGTCGACGTTCACGCCGCGCACCGCGCTGACCCTGGTCCGGGTCACCGGTTGGCGGTATGCCACCACCGCCAGTGTTTCCAATGCCGCCCGTGTCAATTTCGAACGCGCACCGTCGAGCAGCATCCGTTCCACATATGGCGCGTACTCGCTGCGAGTATAGAAGCGCCAGCCGTCACCCACGAAACGCAGGTCGATGCCACTGGCCCGCGCGGACAGTTCCGCCGACATCGCGAGCAGTGCCCGCTCCACCCGCGCCGGACTGTCCCGCAACGCGTCGGCCAGCAGTTCTACCGGCGCCGGAGCATCCACGATGAGCAGCATCGCCTCCAACGCCGATCGGAATTCGTCATCGTCCAACGGCTCCGGCGTGAGGTCCGCCACTGTCTCGTCCGAAGCCGACACATTCTCGGTCGATCGCGCCGCCACGGCCGATTTCCCGCCTTCGGCGCTCGCACCGGACGGCACATCATTTGGTGCATTCGACGGTGCGTCACCATCGGTTCGTCCGCCAGGGCCACTCGACGACAACTCGTCCGCACTCGTCGCCTCATCATCAGTGGGCGCCGCGTCCTCGGAGCGCTTGCCCGGCACGATCGCCGCGCTCTCCTGGGCATCACTTGTCCCCACACTCTCGCCAACGGCGACACCGTCGTACTCCACCGATGCCGCGGCGTCCGTAGTGCGCTCGCCGAACTCCTCGCTCACGACCGCGCCTCGCTAGCGCCCGGTTCCGTCGTGCGCTGCGACATGGTGCGCTCGCTCACCCGTAGTCCTCCTCGATGGTCACAGTGTCGGCGGTCTCGTCCTTCGGGTCGCCTGTCCAGCTCACCGAGAGCGGGCCGAGCGGGTCGGGTTGGTCGAACTCGATGGTCTTGCCTCGGTACAGCTCGAGCAGGGCCAGGAAGCGGGCGACGATCTGGATCGGCACTTCGCAGTCGGCGACCAGTTCGCCGAAGGTCGTCCAACCGCCCGGTCCGCGCAGTTTGAGCTGTTCGAGCACGAGCGCGGCCTGTTCGGCAACCGAGAAGGCGTGCTGGTGCAGATGGTCGAGTCCGACCTTGGGCGCCGGTCGGGGCCGGAAGGCCGCGGCGGCGATCGCGGCGAATTCGTGTGCGTCCACCCCTAGCGTAACCTCGGGCAGCAGGTCGGCGAAGCGCTCCTCCAGACCGACCGCGCGCGGGTAGCGGCGCAGCGCGACCGCTTCCAATTCGCCGAGCAGTTCGGCGACCTGCTTGAACGCGCGGTATTGCAGCAGCCGGGCGAAGAGCAGGTCGCGCGCCTCGAGGAGTTGGAGATCTTCGGCGTCGGTCACCTCACCCGATGGCAGCAGCCGGGCCGCCTTGAGATCGAGCAATGTGGCCGCAACGACCAGGAATTCGGTGGTCTGATCCAGAATCTTGTCGGCGCGCAGCGTGTCCTGCTGCCCGATGCTCGCGGTCAAGGCCTTGGTGTAGGCGATGAACTCATCGGTCACCTGATGCAGCGCAACCTCGGTGACATCGAGCTTGCGCGAACTGATCAGATTCAACAGCAGATCGAACGGCCCTTGAAAGTTGCTCAGCCGCAGCTGAAACCCCGCCTGCCGCGCCGATGCCGCATCGGCGCCAGCCGGGTCGGCCGATCCAGCAACCGGATCACCAGGAACAACGCCGGAATCGCCCGGTGCCGAGGCCGTGCCCGGTGCGTCACCGGAAGCGCGCCGCGCCGCAGGAACATCGTCCGCACCCGCTTCTGCAGCACGCCCGGCATTGGTATCACCGCGCGACGCGTCCTCACCGCCGCTCGGTCTGCCGACATGATCCTGCTGCGCGACATCGGAATCACGCTCATCCCCGGGAACCTCGTGCGCAGCCGCATCAACCTGCGCAGCACCAAGTGCCCCCAGCGCCGTCTCGGAACCCCCCTGCACTACCGCCGACTCCCCCGCATTTCCAGCTCTACCAGGGAGATCATCTTGTGCGGCGGCGGAATCACGCGCACCCGCATGGTCGGCCGACACGGCACGCCCGGCGCCGGAGCCCTGATCGGCGAACTCACCAGACTCCGAGCCGAGCGTATCCGCATTCGTCGATGGCGCCGGTTCAGTACCGCCGATCACCGGCCGGACCGGTGGATGACTTCCCGCGCCATCGCCCGATATGCTTCGGCCCCACCGGATTTGGGTGCCCATGTGGTGATCGGTTCACCCGCGACGCTCGCGTCGGGAAAGCGCACGGTCCGTGCGATCGCCGTGTCGTACACCAGATCGCCGAAGACCTCGACGACGCGCGCCATGACCTGGCGCGAATGTAGTAGCCGCGCATCGAACATGGTCACCACGATGCCGTACAGGCTCAGCCGCTGGTTGAGGCGGTCGCGCACCTTCTCCACGGTGTCATTGAGCAGCGCCAGCCCACGCAGCGAGAAGTATTCGCATTCCATCGGAATGATCACGCCATCGGAACACGCCAGCGCATTCACCGTCAGCAGCCCGAGCGAGGGCTGGCAGTCGATGAGGATGTAGTCGTAGCGGTCGCGCACCGGTTCCAGTGCACGGCCCAGGGTCTGTTCCCGCCCGACCTCGTTGACCAGCTGGATCTCCGCGGCCGACAGATCGATATTGCTCGGCAGCAGATGCAGATTCTCGACGCGGGTCTCCATGAGGACCTCGTCGATGGAGACCTTGGATCCGATCAGCAGGTTGTGCACGGTCAGATCGAGATCGTGGTGGGCAACACCCAGTCCCGCCGACAGCGCACCCTGCGGATCCAGGTCGACCAGCAGCACCCGACGGCCGAACTCCGCGAGCGCCGCACCGAGGTTGATGGTCGAGGTGGTCTTGCCGACACCACCTTTCTGATTGCACATAGCCACGATGAGGGCATCGCCGTGCCGCTCGACCGGTGGCGGCTCGGGCACGATACGCAGCGGACGCCCGGTGGGACCGAGCGTCGCGTCTTCAGGGACGGGTTCGGCGCCGTTGCCCCACAGCGTCTCCGCCGCGGCCTCCGAGTACGGACCCATCCGGGGACCCGTAAGCGGCTGCGCCCCAGCACCCATCGGCGGCTCTGCCGCACCGGCTGTCGTCACGATCCGCTGCTCCTTATACGTTCCTGCCCGTTGCCTTCGCCCGACTCCGGCATCATCTGCCCGAGCGTAGCGAGGCCGATCAGGCCCGACCTCGCTTTCGTACGGTCCAGCTCTCGATAGACGCTACCGCTTGACAGCGCAAGACCCACGCTCGGACACGCGACACCCACGTTTACCTGCACGAGCGTTCACTCCCCTGACACCGATCCGGTTCGCCGTCGAAACCGATATCGACCCGGACGATACCCGGTGCGCGGACCCGCCCCGCACACCTTACTTGTTCGCCGCGCCCGGATTCATCGGACAAAGCCACACCGAAAAGCGCTCTTGGCTAGCGGGCACGCGGGTGGGCGGTGGCCCAGACCTCGCGCAGGGTGTTCACGGTGACGAGGGTGTAGATCTGCGTGGTGGTCACCGAGGCATGCCCCAGAAGTTCTTGGACCACACGCACATCGGCGCCGCCGTCGAGTAGATGTGTTGCGAAGGAATGACGCAGGGTGTGCGGGGATACGGTGGCGCCGATACCAGCACGTTCGGCGGCGGTCTGCAGCACCTGCCAGGCACTCTGCCGCGACAGCCGTCCGCCGCGTGCGTTGAGAAACAGCGCACCCGCAGTGCCTCTTCCATTGGCGGCGAGCACCGGACGCCCGCGCACCAGGTACGCCTCGACCGCGGCGAGCGCGGGCCTGCCGATCGGGACCATCCGCTGCTTGCCACCCTTACCATGCAAGACCACCGCACGCTCCTCGGTGTCGAGGTCGTCCACATCGAGTCCGACCATCTCCGAGATCCGCGCACCGGTCGAATACAGCAACTCGAGCAATGCGCGGTCGCGCAATCCGCGTGGCCCGCCATCGGTTCCGGCCCCATTCGCCTCGGCATCGCCGATCGGCCCGCCTCCCGCGGCCTCCAGCAACCGCAGAACCTGGTCGTACGGTAGGGCTTTCGGCAACCGGCGGCCCGGCGCGGGCGGTTTCACCGTACGTGCGACATCGGTGCTCGTCATTCCCTCTGCGGCAGCAAAACGATGCAGCCCACGCACCGCGATCAGCGCACGGGCGACCGAACTGGCGGCCAGCGGCGGGTGGGCTGCCCCACCCGCCCGCAGCACCATGGTGAATTCCGCGACATCGGATTCGCCGACCTGCTCGAGCGCCGTAATGCCGCGTCCGGTCAGGAAATCCCGATACCGGTCGAGATCACGGCGATAGGCGCCGAGGGTGTTGCGCGCGGCGCCGCGCTCGACCGCGAGATGGTCGAGATAGGCCTCTAGTTCGCGCGCGAGCACCCTCGTCAGTCTTCGGACTGTTGCCGCGCCGCCTTGCGGCGCAGGAACGCGGTCGACTGTCCCGGCCACGGCGCGTCGGCGGGACGCAGTTCGGTCCCGCCCGCCCGGGCGGCGGCAAGGGCGAACACACCGGCAACCGCCGTGGCATTAACGATCTCACCGGCCAACGCGGCCCGCACTGCCTCCCCGACCGGCATGCGGACCAGTTCGAGATCCGCCTCCTCCAACTCCGGTTCGGGCCGGTCGGTTTCGTACAGGCCGCGCGCGAAGTACACCCGCAACGCCTCATCGGTGAAGCCGGGCGAGAGCGCGACATCCACCAGCACCGCCCATTCCCTGGCGGCCAATCCGGTCTCCTCGGCCAATTCGCGCTTGGCCGCTTCGAGCGGATCCTCACCGGGTACGTCGAGCAGACCCGCGGGCAACTCGAGCAGTCGAACGCCGATCGGATGCCGATACTGCCTGATCAACACCACATTGTCGGCGTCATCGATGGCCGCGACCGCGACCGCGGCATGGTGCTCGATCACCTCGCGTTCGACCACCCGCCCGCCCGGCATGGCCACCTCGTCCAGCCGCAATGCGAGAATCGCGCCGCTGTACACGGTCTTGCTCGCCACTGTCTCGAAATCGTGACTGCCCGGCCGGGCTCCCCCGTTATCACTCATTTACGATGCCTGATCTGCGTTCGCGAACTCTTCGTCCGGGATATCGACCGGAAGCCGCTCGGCCAGTTTATATTTCAACGCCGCGGAGATCAGCGCCGCGAACAGTGGGTGCGGCCGGGTCGGGCGGCTCTTGAGTTCGGGATGGGCCTGGGTGGCCACGAAGAACGGGTGCTTGTCCGCGGGCAGCTCGACGAATTCGACCAGATGCCCGTCGGGCGAGGTGCCGCTGAACTTCAGACCGCTGGTGGCGATCTTGTCGCGGTAGGCGTTGTTCACCTCATAGCGATGCCGGTGCCGCTCCGAGACCTGCTCGGTGCCGTAGGCCTGCGCGACAACCGACCCCTTCAGCAGCGTGGCCGGGTAGGCGCCGAGGCGCATGGTGCCACCGAGATCGGCCTCACCGGCCACGATGTCCTTCTGGTCGGCCATGGTGGAGATCACCGGATGTGGTGTGTCCGGCTCGAATTCGGCCGAATTGGCCTCGGCCAGACCGACCGAGCGCGCGGCCTCGATGACCACACACTGCAAACCGAGGCAGAGCCCGAGCAATGGCAGCCCGCGGGTGCGGGCGTAGGTGATCGCGCCGACCTTGCCCTCGATGCCGCGAATACCGAATCCACCGGGAATGAGCACCGCATCCACATCGCGCAAAGCGGCCTGCGCGCCCGCCGGGGTCGCGCACTCGTCGGATTGCACCCAGTGGATATTCACCTTGGCCCGCGAGGCGAACCCGCCCGCGCGCAATGCCTCGGTGACCGACAGGTACGCATCGGGCAGATCGACGTACTTGCCGACCAATGCGACCTCGACCGTCTCCCGCGGCTGATGCACCCGATCGAGCAGATCGCCCCATACCGTCCAGTCCACGTCCCGGAACGGCAGCCCGAGCCTGCGCACCACATAGGCGTCCAGGCCCTCGCGGTGCAGCACCTTGGGAATGTCGTAGATCGACGGCGCGTCCGGGGTAGAGATGCAGGCGTCGACATCGACGTCACACATCAGCGCAATCTTGCTCTTGAGCGCCTGGGGCACGTCACGATCGCAGCGCAGGATCAGCGCGTCGGGCTGGATACCGATATTGCGCAGCGCGGCCACCGAGTGCTGGGTCGGCTTGGTCTTGAGCTCACCCGAGGGCGCGAGGTAGGGCACCAGCGATACGTGCAGGAAGAACACATTGTCCCGGCCCACATCGTGGCGGATCTGCCGAGCCGCCTCGAGGAAGGGCTGCGATTCGATATCGCCGACGGTGCCACCGATTTCGGTGATCACCACATCGGGCACCTGCCCTTGCAAATCCGGGCCCTGCATGGCGAGTATGCGACTCTTGATCTCGTCGGTGATGTGCGGAATCACCTGGACCGTGTCACCGAGATATTCGCCGCGCCGCTCCTTGGCGATCACCGACGAATAGATTTGCCCGGTAGTCACATTCGCGTCCCGGGACAGGTCCCGATCGAGGAACCGTTCGTAGTGACCGACATCGAGATCGGTCTCGGCGCCGTCTTCGGTGACGAACACTTCTCCGTGCTGGAACGGATTCATGGTGCCCGGATCGACGTTCAAGTACGGGTCGAGTTTCTGCATGGTCACCCGCAGTCCGCGCGCGGTCAGCAGCTGACCGAGGCTGGAGGCGGTAAGACCCTTACCCAATGAGGAGGCGACACCACCGCTGACGAAGATGTGCTTCGTGGCCGTTCGCGCCTGATTCCGTGTATGACCCACGGGTCTTCACGGTAACACGAAAATGCTGGTCTGATCACCCGCCACGCACGTTTGCCACCAAGTCGCTGCCTTGGCTCGGCCGAGCGTCCGGTGCCGTCCGCGCGCCCCGATTGTGCCCCGTTCCGAGCGACCGCGGCTCGCCGCTTACCTCGGATGCGCTGCGGCCACTCGGAAATGAGCCGGATTGTGAACGGCGCTCGGAGATCTCGTGCACAGTGGTCGAATCGGCCGAATCCGGATCGGTCTCGGGCTAACCAGAGCGCGGATCAGCTCTGCGGAGAGGTGTTGATTGTGAGGGAGGTCGCCTTGGTTCCGGTTCCGTATCGGCCCGCGCCGCCGTTGAGCTGTTCGCTCAGTCCGAGGACGGTGGTGACGCGCCCGATCTCGCGGTCCAGATTGTCGACGGTGGTGACCGCGGTGGCCAGCGCGGCATCGGAGCGGATGATCGCGATGGGGCCCGGATTGTCGGCGGCACCAGATCGGCCAGCGAGCACCACACCCGCGCCGCGGCCGCGCAGCGCGCCGGTGAACCGGGCGATATTGCTGCCCTGACCGTTTTCGCTGGACTTCGCGCCAGCGCCGGTGACGACCACCGCGAGGTTGGCGGGGTGCGCCGGAGTGTCGCCATAGGCAAGGAAACCGCCGCCACGCAATGTCTCCAGCACCAGGCTCAGCTCCTGCGGGGTGCTGCGCGGTTGCGCGTTCGCGGGGTCTAGCAGCAGCACCAGGCCGAGCAGATCGCCCGCCATACTGCCCTGATCGACCTGTCCGGTGCGGAGCTGCGCGCCCGCCGGAATGACATTGGTGATCGCGGTGCGCATCCGGTCGCCCTCGGCGGCATCGATGAACGGGTCGGTGAGTGCGATGCGGCCGGTTACGGTGCCGCCGGAGGTTTCCAGATCCTTCGCCACCGCCTCGACATCGGCGGGTTCGGCGTCGGGGGTCGTGAAGACGATGGCGCTGCGGTCGGTGAGGGTGCCGCCGAGGATCCGGCCCGCCGAACCGGCTATGAACCGGTCCGCGGCAGTCATTTCATCGGTGAGCCGTCGGTTCCGATCGGTGGCCACATCGAGTTGCTTGCGCAGATCTGATTTATCCGCGCGCAGTCCGGACAGCAGGTCCGCCGCCACGGTCTGTGAGCCGAGCACCACGCCGAGGGCGAGGGCCAGGAAGATCGCGACGATCGAAACCGCATGCTGCCGAAACGAAATCATCGGTTCCCTCCCGCGCCTATCTGGCCCTGGGCCCATAGCGCGAACCGATTCCAGATGTCGGTGGCCCAGTCCAATGCCTCGGCACCGGTATTCGAGGCGAGCATGACCACGATCACCGCTAGTAGGGCGGCTAGTACGACCATCGCGATGGCGGTTCCGGAGACCCGGTTTCGGTAGAGCGTTGCGACGGCCTTGGCATCCACGAGTTCGGTGCCGATCTTTAGTCGCGTCAGGAAGGTCGCCGGATTGCTGTCGCGGCGGCCCCGATCGAAGAAGTCGTCCAGCGAGGCGGCGGCGCCCGCGGTCACGATCAGCGCCGCACCATGGTGGTGGGCGAGCAGCAGGGCCAGATCGGAGGCTGCGCCGGACGATGGGAATGTCATCGCGCCAATGCCGAGATCCTGAATGCGTTCCAGCCCCTTGGCCTGGCCGTCGGTATCGGCGGGCAGGATCATCTCGGCGCCACATTTCAAGGTGGCGGTGGTGATTTCGTCGGGGTCGCCGACGATCAGATCGGGGCGGTACCCCTGCTTCATCAACGTATCCGCGCCACGACCGACCCCCACCATGATCGGCACGTACTCCTTGATGAACGGCTTCAGACGTTTGAGATCGTGCGCATGGTCCGGGCCGTCGGCCACCACGACCACATGGCGATGCTTCATCTCCAGCTCGAGTTCCGGCACACCGATGCCGTCGATGAGCAGCGCGCTCTCGGTGCGGATGAACTCGATCGTATTGCCCGCGAAGGCCTCCAGATGATCGGCCAGGCCGTTGCGGGCCTCGATCATCCGCTCGGCGATATCGGATTCGGTCAGCTCGATGCCCGTGACCAGAACCTCGGGCACCTTCTTGACCAATTTGTCGGCGTAGACGACGCCCTCGTCGATGCGGACCTTGGTGCCGTCCTTGATCTTGAACGCATCCGAACTCACGGTGTCCAGCAGCAGAATCCCGTTGGCGACCAACACTTCCGGTCCCAGATTGGGGTAGCGGCCCGAGATCGATGGCGAGGTATTCACCACCGCGACCACGCCCGCCTCGACCAGCCGATCGGCGGTGAGCCGATCCAGATCCATCTCATCGAGTATTACGACATCACCGGGCCCGACCCGCTTCAGCAAACGTCTGGTGTTGCGGTCAACCCGAGCTATTCCGGTTAGCCCGGGCAGCGCTTCGGTGTTCTTCGACAACAACGCCAACATCTTCATGGGCCCGATCTTCGCCGCAAACTCTCAACCATTAATGGAGGCGCGCCGCACCATCTACCACATTCGTCACTGTGATAACAGGCGGCACGCCCCCGGCTACCAACTCGGGCCCTGCTCAGAAGCAGCCGGCAACCAATCGGCGTTCCACGAAGGCGAAGACGGCATCGCCGATCTTGCCGAGCAGTGCGAGCAACACTATTGCCAGCAACATGATGTCGGTTCGCCCACTTTATGGCTATCAATCAGCAAAACCCCGCCCCGCCATGAATCGATCAGCTCCGCGGCCACCAGGAAGAGCCAGCCGATGGCCAAGCCGAGACGCAGAGTTCACCATACGGGCAGTTGGATGGCGCCCCACGCAAGCGTGACGATGGCACCGCCGTGATTCGAAGTCGACAGAAGCCCGACACAATGTGATCCGTGTGACAGGGCTCACGACGAACTCGGACAGTACCCGTATGCTGCCGGTCACAGATATCTCGAAGAGGAGACACTATGGCCAGCAGCACCGTCGACGTCGTCATCGCGGCACCGCGCGATGTCGTCTACAAGTTCTTCACCGAGCGGGAGGGTATCAACCCGTACGTTCCGGTGGACTTCACATTGAAGAGGCCCGGCACCCCTGCACCGAACGGCGTCGGCGCGCAGTACCTGATCGGCAAGGGCGGAGTCGGCATCGTCGAAGAGACCACCAAGCTGGTCCCCGGCGAGCTGATGGAGTACAAGATCGTCAAAGGCGCGCCGGTAAAGCGCCACGTCGGCACCATCACCTTCGCCGACGCCAATGACGGCACCCTGGTCTCCTACACGATGGAGTCCGAGCCCAGCCTTCCTGTCCCCGCCAAGGTCGTCGAATTGGGCCTCAAGAACCTCATCAACCAGTTCATCAAGGGCGCGCAAAAAGCCCTGTGCTGAACAGTCGTCAGGCGAGAGCGCGCTCGGCGCGGGCCGTTTCCAGAAGTTCCTCGGCATGGGCTCGGCCGGTTTCGGTGTCGTCGAGACCGGCCAGCATGCGGGCCAGTTCGATGACGCGCTCGTCCTTGGTCAGGGCGCGGACACCGCTGTTGACCTTGCCCTTGCCGTCATCGGATTTGTCCACCACCAGATGGGTGTCGGCGAAAGCGGCCACCTGCGGTAGGTGGGTCACCACGATCACCTGATGGGTGCGGGCCAGCCGGGCCAATCGGCGACCGATCTCGACCGCGGCCCGGCCGCCGACACCGGCATCGACCTCGTCGAAAACCATGGTTGCGCCGTGATCCGAACTCGCGAGCACCACTTCGAGTGCCAGCATCACGCGGGAGAGCTCACCGCCGGATGCGCTCTTGCTCAAGGGCAATGACTGCGCGCCGGAATGCGCCGAGAGCCGGAACTCCACTTCGTCGACACCGGTCGACCCCGCGTGCAGTTCCGTACCGTCCACCGTCAGCGGCGCCGAGTCCTGCGGGCTTGCGGGCAGCGGCCGCACCACGACCTCGAGTTTCGCCTTGCCCATTGCCAGGCCGCCGAGTTCGGCGCTCACCGCCGAGGCGAGCTTGCCGGCCGACTTCGTACGCGCGGCAGTCAATTTGCGGGCCGCCTCACGAACCCGTTCCGCGGCGATATCCACCTCCGCCGCCAATGCGGCCAAGGCCTCTTCGGAGACATCGAGCGAGCTCAGACGCGTGCGCGCCTCATCGGCCCATGCGATCACCCCATCGATATCCGGCGCGTACTTGCGAGTCAACGACTTCAATTCGGCCTGCCGGGTGAGCAGCGAATCCAAAGCGCCGGGGTCCGAAGGCAGATCCGCGAGATAGCCACTGAGTTCGGTGGTCAGATCGACGATCACCGCAATCGCGTCACCGAGTCGCGGACCGAGTCCGGTCAGCGCCGGATCATCGGCCGATTCGATGCGGGCCCGCGCGGCGCCGAGCAATTCCAGTGCGCCCGAACCATCCTCGGGCGAATCGGCGGGACCGGCCAATGCGTCGTGCGCCACCGCGGCGGCCTCACGCAGCGAATCCAGATCGCTGAGCCTGCGCACCTCGTCGACAATGCGCACATCCTCACCGGGCTCCGGTGCGATGGCGTCGATTTCGGCCAGCGCATACTTGAGCCGGTCGGCCTCCAGCGCGAGTTCCCTACTGTGCGCCGTGCGTTCGAGCAGTTCGGTGCGGGCAGCCAGCCAGGATCGCCGCTGCACCTGGTACTTACGCAGCAGCGGGCCGACCGCATCGGCCGCGAACTGGTCCAGCGCGGACAACTGCTGATCCGGACGCTGCAGCCGCAGTTGGTCGTTCTGGCCGTGCACGGTCAGCAGCGGTGCGGTGAAATCGGCGAGCACCGAGGCAGGTACACCGCGCCCGCCCAGATGCGCGCGGGAGCGTCCGTCACTGCCGACAGTGCGGATCGCGATGATGCTGCCGTCGTCATCGCGTTCGGCCGCAGCCGATTCCAGCACTTCCTGCACTTGCTTCTGCGCGGTCGTATTCACCTCGTCGACGGTGAACCGTCCCTCGACCACGGCGCGCGCCGCACCCAACCTGACCCGGCCCGCATCGGCCCGCGCCCCGCTGAGCAGGTGCAGGCTGGTCACCACCATGGTCTTACCGGCACCGGTCTCACCGGTCAGAACCGTGAGCCCGGCATGGAATTGCGCGGTGGCCGTCGATATGACGCCAAGGCCGTCAATCCTGATCTCTGTCAGCACGTGTGCTCTCCGTTCGCCGTCGGCCACGCCAGCCTGTCACGGGCAATTGGAACTTGCGCACCATCCGGTCGGCGAACGGCGCGGAATCCAATCGCACCCAGCGCACCGGTTCGGCGCCGCGGACCGCCTCGAGCCGCCCGCCCTTGGGCAATGCGAGGGTCCGCCTGCCATCCAGGAAAACTATCGCATCATGGCCCGCCGCAACCGATTCGACAGCGATCCTGGACTCCGGACTGGTCACCAGCGGCCGCGCGAACAGGGCGTGCGCATTGCTCGGAATTACCAGCAGCGCTTCGAGTTCCGGCCACACCACCGGGCCACCCGCGGAGAACGCGTAGGCGGTCGATCCGGTCGGTGTGGAGATGAGGATGCCGTCGCAGCCGAATTGCGAGACCGGACGCCCGTCGACCTCGAGGACAACCTCGAGCACACCCATCCGCGCAGCGTTCTCGATGCTGGCTTCGTTGAGCGCCCACCCGGTTTCGACGATCTCGTCGTCCACCCGAACGGTGACATCGATGGTCATCCGGTGTTCGAGGCGATAGTCACCGCGGACCACGCTCGCCAATGCCTCATCGAGATGTTCGGCCTCGGCCTCGGTGAGAAATCCGATGCGACCCAAGTTGATTCCCAGCACCGGCACCCCGGCGGGCCTGGCCAATTCGGCCGCACGCAGGAAAGTGCCGTCACCACCGAGCGATAGCACCATCTCACAACCAACCGCCGCGTCCGGGCAGTGCTCGACCACACTCGCGGGATATCCGCCCGGTTCCGCCACCGCCGTCGCGCCCGGCGCACAGTCGGTGTCGAACCGGGTACTGTCCGCCTCGTCCGCGAGCACGCGCAATCCGATGCCCGCGTCGGCGAAGATCTTCGCGACGCGATGGGCGGTCTCGATGATCTCCGCCCGACCCGGATGCGAAACCAGCAGAATCTCCCTGGATTCGGCCGGTGTCAGCGCGTTCACTGTGGACCCTCCTCAACCGCACGCTCAACGAGAGCCGCGACCTGCTCACCGTCGTACTCGAACTGCCCGTCCTTACGCAGCCACAGAAAGTATTCGACATTGCCCGAGGGACCGGGCAGCGGGCTGGCCGCCACCCCGGCGGTGCGCAACCCCAACTCGGCGGCCGCGGCCGCGACATCGCACACCACTTCCGCGCGCAGTGCGGGATCACGCACCACACCGCCGGAGCCTACCCGCTCCTTGCCGACCTCGAACTGCGGCTTCACCATGGGCAGCAGATCGGCGCCCGGTGCGCTGCAGGCCGCGAGCGCGGGCAGCACCAGAGTCAGCGAGATGAACGACAGATCACCGACCACCAGTTCAACGGTGCCACCGATGGATTCGGGGGTGATGGCGCGGACATTGGTGCGGTCGTGGACTCGCACCCGGTCATCGTTCTGCAAGCGCCAGATCAGTTGGCCGTAGCCGACATCGACCGCAACGACCTCCCGCGCCTGCCTCGAGAGCAGCACATCGGTGAAGCCACCGGTCGACGCACCGGCATCCAGGCAGCGTTTACCCGCGACGGTCAATCCCTGCGGTTCGAACGCCGCCAGCGCTCCGAGCAGCTTGTGCGCACCGCGTGATGCCCACGACACTTCATCGGGCTCCTCGCGCACGATCAACGGCGTGCCCGCCTCCACAGCGGTCGCCGGCTTCACCGCGACCGTTCCAGCAATCAGGACGCGGCCCGCACCGATCAGCTCGACCGCGTGTTCTCGCGATCGCGCCAATCCGCGGCGAACCAATTCGGCGTCCACCCGCGCGCGTCTGGCCACCTCAGATCTTGTCCACCGTGGCCAGGGCCTGGACGAGCACCTCGTGTGCCTGCTCCAGGATGCGGGCGCGCCGGGTGATATCGGCACCGGAATCGGAGTCGGTCGTCGGCGGGGTCGCCGCCACTCCGGTCCAGGCCTTACGCGCATCGAGTTCGGCCAGCAGCCCGTCGATCTCGGCGCGAATCTTCGCGGGGTCGGCAGGCTCCTGGCGGCCCGGTCCGCCCGGCAGATGCTGGCCGGGCAGCGGCGGCCCGGGACGGGGTCCGTTCGAGCCGGGACCGTAGGTACCGGGGCCATGGGGCTGGGGCGTACCGGGTCCGTTCGGGCGAGGCATCGGAGTAGTCATCGTGGGTTCAACGCTATCGGATTTCCGAACCGGACGCGCACACCGTTACGGCTCGTCCCGGGTTACGCCGTAAGCGTTCCGCCAAGTCGGCGGCGCCCTCGCTCGGGTCGTCGTCGACCGGCGGGTGATTCAGTGCGTCCAACGACTCCGAGATATAGGTCGGGATCCGGTCCGCAGGGGCGTCGCGCAGTTCGTCGAGGGTGCTGACGCCGGTCAGGACCAGTAGGGATTCGAGGCCGACGCGGTTGGCGCCCTCGATATCGGTGTCCAGGCGATCGCCCACCACCAGCGCGCTGCGCGTTCCGGCGCGCACCAGGGCATCCTCGAGCAGTGGCGCATAGGGTTTGCCCGCCACCAGCGGCTCGCGACCGGAGGCAGCGCGCAATGCGGCGACCATGGCGCCGTTGCCCGGTGCCAGTCCGCGCTCGTTCGGCAGCGTCTTATCGGTATTGGCGGCGACCCACAGCGCGTCTGCGCTCAATGCATAGGCCGCCTCGGCCAGGTCCGGCCAGGCGGTTTCGGGCGAATGTCCTTGTACGACAGCGTCGGGCGCGGCGCCATTGAAGCGCCGGATCGAGCGCAGCCCAACGGCGTCCACTTCCTTGGCCAGGTCATCGGTGCCGACGATCAATACGATCGCGCCGGGATCGAGCCGCTCCGCCAACAACCGCGCCGCCGCCTGCGCACTCGTCACGACGTCATCGGTATCAGCCACGAATCCCAATTCGACCAAATGCCGGGCCACCACGTCCGGACCGCGACTCGCATTATTCGTGACATACACAAGTCGCTGCGGCACAACGGAATCCGCCAAAGCCTCCGGTGCGCCCTCGATCACCTCGGGCCCGCGATACAGCGTGCCATCCAGATCCAGCAGCAGGGCCTCATACCGATCTCGTAGCCGCTTCACACCACTCTCACTCCATGTCACCGACCGGCACCTTGCCGTGTTCCCGGGCGGGCTCGATCGCTGGGCCCACGGTTCCTCGGCAGCGACCGAGTCATTCGAACCCTACGCCAGCCCGCCGACAGGAGAATGAGGGCATCGACCGGCAGTGCACCCCAAGCACTTTCCGAACCCTCGCCCAGATCGCCAGCGCGTTGCGCGACATCGCCAACCGTGTCGAAGCAACTCGCCGCCGTCACCTTGCCCACCGGTCGCTATCGAACAAACTTTCGATTTCCCAGCGTACGTTGGCTGCCATGGTCAGCTCTCAACACGAGGCAATGCACCGCCTCTTCCAGCACGACCCGGGCACATTCGCCCGCGCCTTCCGCGCCCTCGGACTACCCTTCCCCGAGCCGCTCGAAGTGCTCCTACTGTCCACGGACCTGACCGAACCGCCCCGGTCGAGCGAAGAGCCGACACCGTACTGCGAGTCTCATCCGCACAAGGACAGTTCCTGCTTCTCGTCGAGGCTCAAAGCAAACACGACCCGACCAGACCAGCAGCCTGGGCGTATTACGTAGCCTTCCTGCACGCGAAATACGTCCTACCGATCGTCCTCCTCGTCGTGTGCCAGGACCGAGTAACCGCGAGCTGGGCACGAGGCCCGCTCCCGATCGGTATGTCGCAATGGACCAGCCTGACCGTTCATCCACTGGTTCTCGGGCCGCACAACGTGCCACCGGTGACCGAGGTAGCGGTCGCCGCCTCCGACATCCCGCTCGCCACATTGTCGGCGATCACGCATGCCAAGGAGGAATGTGCCGGTGCGATACTGGAGACGCTGGCCGCAGCACTGCGGAGCACTGGAGGAACCCCCGAACACAACATCTTCGCCGAGCTCACCGAACTAGGGCTCGGCGACAGCCCAGCCGCCGACATCTGGAGAAAGCTGATGAGCCTGGATCTCTCGTTCTTCCGTTCCCCCACCTCCCAAGCCATGCGCGCCGAAGTTGGAGCCAACTACATTCTGCGAGTACTGGATCGACACGGAATCCCCGTATCCGATGAGATTCGTACTCGTGTGTTGACGTGCACAGATAACGCGCTCCTTGACCAGTGGTTCGATCGCGCCCTCACCGCAACTGACGCCATCGACTTGTTCAGCAACGAGTCCTGAGGCGTCGACCACACGCCCTGGCGCAGAGCAACCGACGCGAAGTAGCGGTGCTCGGTGATGTCGTTGATCGAATTCTTGCGCGTAGAGATCTGAACCAATTGGAAAAGTGGCTCGATCGTGCGCTCGAAGCAAAGGTGGCGGACGACTGTTCGTCGCGGGCTACAGCCCCGAGCGGGACGCGTGTCGACGGGACGTCTAGATACCAGCGGCTCGGTATCAGACGTCCCGATTCTCTACAGGTCGGTATCGCCGGTTAGTTCTTCGGCGCGTTCCTCGGCATCGGTTTCACCGTCGAGGTCGGCGGAGGCGGCGTTCAGGAACCAAGTGAGCCCCTCGGCAGTGCGGCCTGCGGCGACCAATGCGTCAGCGTAAGCGTAGAAAAGGCGCGCGGCGGCCGAGCCCGTGCGGGACGGGTCCAGTTCCGAGGTCTGCAAGGTGACCACGGCCTGGTCGTATTGGCCGAGGTCCATGCGAGCGCCCGCGACGACAATGCGCAGTTCGGTGGCCTCATCACCGCGCAGGGCGCGGGCCTCGTCGCTGCGGCCCAATTCGATGGCGCGTTCGGGGCGGCCGAGGCCGCGCTCACAGTCGGCCATCACGGCAAGCAGACCGGAGCCGCCGGACATCCGGCGGGCGGTACGTAGTTCGGAAAGGGCCTCGGCCCATTCACCCGCGTGGTAAGCGGTGACACCAGCGGTTTCGCGGACCACGGCAATGCGACCGGCACGTTGGCGCGCGGCTCGCGCGTGGGCCAGAGCAAGACGCGGGTCGTCATCGATCAGTCGAGCCGCCATCACGAGGTGGCGGGCGACCGTTTCGGCATTGCCTTTATCCAGGCTCAGCAGATCGCGGCGCACCTCGACTTCGAGATCGGTCGCCTGAACGTCATCGGGCAGATCCGGCTCTTCTGGGCGCGGCGCACGACGATCCGCCGAGCCGCCCCCGGCGCGTGCGCCTTCGCCGCCCCGTCGGCGGTCCTGCGAGTCATCGCCGCCCTGCGTCCAGCCGCCACGCTGACCCGAACCGCCACGGCCACCGGAGTCACCGCCCCGACCAAAACCGCCACGCTGACCAGCATCCTCACGCCGCTTGAACCCGCCGCGCTCACCGGCGTCGCCGCGCTGACCCGAGTCGCCACCCCGCTTGAAACCCCCACGCTCGCCGGAGCCACCTCGACTGAAGCCACCACGATCACCGGAGTCACCGCGGCTGAAGCCACCGCGCTCGCCCGAGCCACCGCGGCCATAGCCACCACGATCACCCGAATCACCACGGCTGAAACTGCCGCGATCACCGGAGCTACCCCGGCCCGAATCGCCTCGCTCCCCCGAGCTGCGACGGTAGCCACGGTCACCGGAGTCACTGCGCTGACCGGCATCACCACCGCGTTTGAAGCCACCGCGCTCACCGGAACCACCGCCACGCTGTCCCGAGTCTTCGCGGCGATTGAAGCCACCACGGTCCTGGGATCCACCGCGGCCACCCGCGTCACTACGGCCGAATCCGCGCCGCTCACCAGAATCGCCACTTCGCTTGAAGCCACCGCGCTCACCGGAACCGCCGCGAGCAAAGCCGCGGTCGCCGGAATCGCCGCGCTGGTCGGAGTCACCGCGATTGAAGCTGCTGCGGCCACCGGTGCCGCCGCGTTTGAAGCCACCGCGCTCGCCCGAGCCGCTGCGGTTCAAACTGCCACGGTCACCCGAGCTGCTTCGAGCGCTCGAGTCGCCGCTGCGTTTGAAGCCAGCGCGTTCGTCGGAGTTACCTCGGTCGGTGGAGTCGCCGCGAGAAGCACTGCCTCGATCGCGGTCAGGACCCTCGTTGCGCTGGCCGGGGCCGCGCTCGGGACCGCCCCGCCGGAAGGACTTCCGGCCGTCGTTCTGTTCCGACACGGTGGCCCCCTTTCTAGGTTCTGCCAGAGGTAGTCGAACCCCTGAATTCAATCACGTGTCGGCGGTCGGCCCCCGAGCACGGCTTAGATTTAGGTGCATAAACGACGATAGGGGACCCAAGTTTGGGTCCCCTATCGTGAAGGATGTTCCGGCGGTGTCCTACTCTCCCACACCCTGTCGAGTGCAGTACCATCGGCGCTGGTGGCCTTAGCTTCCGGGTTCGGAATGGGACCG